>NZ_JBHFQG010000033.1:0-40773 GCF_041949975.1 Alteribacillus sp. JSM 102045
AGTTGGTTGGACGAGGAAGATCCATTTGGATGATCCGAAGATATTATTACTATTAATTTTGAATGCCGGGACTGTGGGAAGAAAGATGAGGTCCCTGATTTTGTAGTGGAAGAATTTCAGATGGGTCTCGAAAGGAGAAAAAGTAGAAACAGTGTGCCCGTACTGTGATGGCACAATCCCAAGAGATTAATCATCTCTTGGGACGGAAGTAATTGCGTTAGCGAATTTGTTCTTAGACTTAAACTTTGAAAATAAGGAAACGGCCCCAATTTAATTGGATAATGTGGTAAAGTATATCAAGAATACTAGTAAAAATTTGTATACGAAGAAAGGGATAAAGAAGTTTTTCAGTTGTATCCAGGGTCCTTCATGGGTTTCTGCCCATGCCTTAATTTCCATATCTATTAGCACTAAAGCCAGGGATTGGAGGGAAGTGAGTTCTACATGTTAGGTAACGACCTTAAACAGGCTTTGGAGAAGGAAGAATTTCGACTCTTTTACCAGCCTAAACTTGATTTAGATTCAGGCAAAGTGAAAGGAGGAGAAGCTTTGATTCGGTGGGAACATCCAGAGAGAGGTCTCGTATCTCCCGCGGAGTTTATACCTGCTGCTGAAGAAACAGGATTAATATTGCCTATTGGGGAATGGGTTTTACGGACAGCTTGTGAGCAAAACAAAACCTGGCAAAAAGAAGGTATCCCCCCTATAGTGATGTCTGTAAATCTTTCTATACGCCAGCTTTATCAGCCCAATTTGGTGGAGATGGTGAAACAGATATTAGAGGAAACGGACCTTGCCCCTGAATATCTTGAGCTGGAGATTACGGAAAGTATGATGATGGATATCCATCATGCTCTTGATGTTATGAGAGAATTAAAAAGTTGCGGCATCCACATTAGCATGGACGACTTTGGAACTGGATACAGCTCCCTTTATTACTTAAATGAATTTCCTGTCGATAAATTGAAAATTGATCAATCTTTTGTACGTAACTGCACGAATGATTCTAAGGAGGGGACTATTGTAAAGACCATTATAGCGATGGCTCATCAGCTGAAGCTCGACGTGGTTGCGGAAGGGGTCGAATCTAAGGAACATTTAATTTTTCTGCAGCGAAATCTTTGTAATGAAGCCCAAGGATGTCTTTTTAGCAAGCCATTGCCTCCAAAGGAATTCACACAAAAGTATGGAGAAATCGAACAAATTGTAACGCAGAGCGGCATTCCTAAAGAACTTTCCAATCAACAATGGAGAGAAGAAGCTTTCCGAACCGCTCGTCAGGAATTAGTGGATACCGTAAGACAACAGCAAGGGATGATTTTAAAATACACGAAAGTGAATGGGAAATTTATACATACTTTATGTGACGGTGAATTATTGTATCGAATAGGGTTTATTCCAGAACAAATTCTCGGTAAAGAATTAAGCGATTTTCTCCCAGCCCAGGATGCTGAAAGTAAAATGAAATATTATCAAAGAGCATGGGAAGGCGAGGACCGTGTCACATATGAAGGGGCCGCAAATGGTGTGTATTACCTGGCTTCCTTACGCCCTGTTAAGAGGAGAGGGCAAGTAGTTGAAGTCATCGCTTCGTGTATCGATATTACCGAAAGAAAACAAATAGAAGAGAAATTAAAAGTAAGTGAAGCGAAATATCGTTTTATAACAGAAAATATGATGGATTTGATTGGAGTGTTGGATAAAAATGGTATAATCCAATACGCTTCCCCCTCTCATTATATGGTATTGGGATTATCCCCACAGGAATATGAAGGAAAGGCCGCTTTTGATTTCGTACATCCAGACGATATTCAGGATATTCAAGAACAGTTTTATTACATGGTTTCGACTAAAAAACCAAGTCAGGGGGAGTGTCGGTACAAAGATGTTCATGGTAAGTGGGTTTATCTGGAAACCAAAGGAACTCCTGTACTTGGGGCGGATGGTGAAGTAGAACACGTCATTGTTGTAAGTCGTGATATATCGGAACGTAAGAAGATCGATGAATTTATTAGAAAAAAGGAAAAACTCTCCGTGGTAGGGCAGTTAGCCGCAGGTGTTGCTCATGAAATTAGAAACCCTATTACTTCCATTAAGGGTTTTCTTCAAATATTACAACGTGAAATCGATCCCAAGTATACGGAAATGATGTTAACCGAAATCAATGGGGTAGAAAAAATCATAAAAGAGTTTTTATCACTTGCTGCCCCGCAAGTAAATAGTGTGTCGGCTGTTCCTATTGTGGATCTTGTAGAGGATGTCGTTACCTTATTTAAAACACAAACCATCATGAATAACGTCCATATTTTGGAAGACATAGAACCCACCTTACCTCTTATCCATTGCGATGAGGATCAAATAAAACAGGTATTTCTGAACATTCTCCAAAATTCGCTCGAAGCGATGGCGGATGGAGGAGTTATTCGTATTGAAGTAAGCAGACATGATACCAAAAGGGTTCGGTTTCGATTCATAGATCAGGGATGCGGCATCCCTGAAGAACGACTGAAAAAAATGGCCGAGCCGTTTTACAGTACAAAAGAAAAAGGGATCGGAATCGGGTTAATGATCAGTGAAAAAATTGTCGAAGAACATGGAGGCACCATAACCTTTGAAAGTAGCGTCAATCAAGGAACGAAGGTGGATGTTATCTTGCCTTATGACCAAAAAAATAGGTGAAGGTGCGGCAACTGGAGCTGCACCTTTTTTAGGCCTAAGCATATTTTATGTATAACGCTGCACGACCTTCTGTTCAAGCTGCAGCAGGAATCTGTGTAATATCTATTTTAATAGGATGGGTTCCAATAATGTATACGCTATATCCTTTGATCTAAAAGGATATAGCGTTTAAAGGAAATGATTTTAACAAACCTTTCTCTTAGAATTCTTTTGCTTTCGATAATAGGTGTCAAGGCTATGTCTTGCTACAAATTCGGATGTGTTTTTCATTCGCATCCGGTGCGAGCCTTTTACTAAAATAATACTTTTAGGAGAGACATAGTTTTTTAACAAATGGTGCAATTGTTTCCGATTAGTAAAGGCATAGATCTTTTTGGAGGGATATCCTTTACGAACAGCCGCTCTCTTTATCTCCTTCGCTTGTTCACCGAATACGAATATCCTATGAATGCCTTTTCTAGCTAAATATTTTCCTACTTCCCGATGTCCTTTATTAGAGTACCTTCCTAGTTCGAGCATACTTCCGATTACGGCTATTTTTTTCTTGCGTTTACCGAGTTTTATGAGGACATCTGATGCAGCTTTGACGGATTGAGGGTTTGCATTAAACGTGTCATCTATTAATAGGGAGTTAAAAGGTAATGGAATAGCATTTAATCTTCGGACAGGGGGTTTGAATCTTTTTAAACCCAATCTTATCTGCCGAGGGGAAAACCGCAGTTTATCCGCTATAGCAATAGCAAACAACGCGTTTATGACGTTGTGTGTCCCGAATGTCGGAATAAAGAAATGTTCCCACTTCCTGTTTAAACGAACTTTAAATGTCATGCCATGTTTTGTATAACGAATGTTTTTGGCTTGGTAATGAGCTCGTTTTTTAATCCCGACCGTCACGAGCCTGCCTTTAAACTTCTTCGTTTTTAGAAGTTTAGAATTCTTGTCATCTTTATTTATCAGTAATGTTCCTTTGGGATTCATATACTTAATCATCGCCGATTTAGCTTTAGCAGTTGCTTTTATATTGTTTCCCAGCTTTCCAAAATGGGCTGTCCCCACGTTTGTGATAACCCCAAAATTAGGTTTAATATAACGAAAATGATTTTTCCCTGCTTCTCTGCCCAGCCCCATTTCTAATATAGCTGCTTGATGAGAAGGCTTGATTTTTTGTGCAATTCTTCTTGTATGCTTAGGTAGATTACGATTCCCTGGAGTTTTTAACACATGGTTCCATTTGGTTTTAAAAATAGAATGAATAAGTGCAGTGGAAGTGGATTTTCCAGCACTCCCTGTCACTCCAATGATAGGGATTTTCGGAATCTTAGATGCCAATAGGTTCTCCTCCTTGTAAAAGTTTTATCATATCTATGTATTTTATTTTCTGAAATAGAGTTAGTGCGGGGAAGATTCCTATTTTTTTCAAAAAAAGGCCTTTGTAGTTTCACTTGAGTGGGATATGGAAATGTGAAATAAATAATTTTGTAGATTTTATTAAAAAATAACACGAGTTTCGTTGCCGATGTTGCGTATCTGCTTTTTGATTCTATGAATGTGCTGCTTTACTACGGCACGCCGATGTTTATTTTGCTTATTCTTATCGAAATAAAGCCATACCGGGAAATTTTCTTAAGTCCTCGCGTTCCTCAGAATATCTCTACCAAACATCGTGTAATGGTCCGTTAAGATACCCAGCAGGTTTAAAAGAGCCGGCATCACATCGACCTGCCCGGAAACACTGTTAAGTGTCTTTCCTTCCATACCCGGAATGTGGATGAGAAGCGGAACTTTTTGTAATTTTGTGCTTTCGTACGCATCAATGTCTTTATTTAAAAAATCTCCTAACAGTTCATTGTGACTGTCTGAAATGCCATAATCATCGCCGTAAATGACAAAATCGTATTGTCGTTTATTTCTTCTTTTCTATGAATCTGTCAAGCGCTTCATCTGTATAACGAACGGTTGAAACGTAATTGTTCAGGACTTCACTTTCGAAATCCAGGTGCGTTTTACTTTTTCAAAAAGATTGACTAATCAGATTGATTCGACTAGGAAGAAGTGTTAGTATATTCATATTTGATAGAGAAAGAACAGCAGGAGGAGATAGGACCATGGTCACATTTTTGGGAGCAATTATTCTACTTATTGTTGGTTATATGTTTTATGCCAAATTCGTGGAACGTGTTTTTGTCATAGATGATCAAGCCGCTACTCCCGCTTATACGAAGCGGGATAATTTAGATTTTGTGCCGATGAGCTGGTGGAAAGGCAACTTGATTCAATTACTAAATATTGCCGGTCTTGGCCCGATCTACGGGGCGGTGGCCGGCGCTTTATACGGTCCGGCGGCATTTATTTGGATCGTGGTTGGCTGTATTTTCGCCGGAGCGGTTCATGATTATTTTTCCGGAATGATGTCGCTTCGGCATAACGGAGCACAATTTCCAACGCTTGTCGGACGGTATTTAGGGAAGTATGCGAAAGCTGTCATTAATGGGGTATCGCTCGTTTTAATGATTTTAGTGGCTGCGGCATTCACAGCGGGGCCAGCCCAATTAATTTCTCAGATTACATCGCTTAGCTTTATGATGGCATTAGCTCTTATTTTTGCTTATTTTGTTATAGCCACCATTTTACCGGTGAATCGCATTATTGGGCGCATTTATCCGTTGTTTGGAGCGATCCTTCTCATCATGGCCGCAGCTGTCGCGGTGGCACTGCTTTTCTCTGAACAGCCGATCCCGAATGTAACCGTTGAAAATTTACATCCTGGCGAGCTGCCGATTTGGCCGCTCTTGATGGTCACGATTTCTTGTGGCGCGATTTCCGGGTTTCATTGTACGCAAAGTCCGATTATCGCACGGACGATGAAAAAGGAATCCGACGGCCGGAAGATTTTTTACGGTGCGATGATTACAGAAGGCGTGATTGCTCTTGTATGGGCTGCCGCTGGAATGACGTTCTTTAATGGAACGGCCGGGCTGCAGGGAGCATTGGATGCAGGAGGACCATCCGGGGTCGTAAACGACATTTCAACCTCGCTTCTTGGAACGATCGGAGGAATCCTTGCGATTTTAACTGTTGTTATTTTGCCGATCACGACAGGGGATACAGCACTTCGTTCGTCTCGAATGATCCTGGCCGATGTGCTTGCGAAGTTTATCAATATGGAAAGCAAACTAAAAGTGCTGCTTGTAAGCATACCCGTTGCCATCCCGACCTTTTTCTTAGCAACGATCGATTACACTTTCTTATGGAGATATGTCGGATGGACCAACCAGGTTGTTGCCACGTTCATGCTTTGGACGGCCGCCGTATTTTTGTTAAAACATCAAAAGCTGCACTGGATTTGCGGAGTGCCGGCGATCTTTATGACAGGTGTCGTTTGCACCTACATCTTTTACGCACCAGAAGGCTTAGACATGGACTATCAATTATCTATGATCATCGGATTCTTGCTGACATCGCTGGTTGTTATCTGGTATGCAGTTCAAATCATAAAGTACAAGAAGAAAAAACAAGACAAGCCAGCCACGCATGCGGCATAACATTAGAAAGCTATCCTTCCACAAAGCGAAGGGTAGTTTTTATTATATAGAGATCATTCAACTTATTTTTATTTTTTTGTTTAGCAATCAAGCCTTATTATTGAATAGGAGAAGGAGTGATGGAAATACTGAGGGTACATGTGTTTTTTGTTTAAAGACTAAATAACACAATAAGGTTTCGAAATCCGGTGAGTGACAAGAAAGAATGAAAGAGCAGGAACAGATAGAAAAATGTCGAGAAAAGGAGGCAAATCATGAAACTGTCTGCAGCTGCGAAGTTTATTTCGGGTGGATTTGAAGCCCTGTTAGCAATCCCTTTCATTGGAGGAAGTATCGTCATTTTGAGTGGTTATTCGGCGTTGGGAACGGCCGTGGTACTTCATATTATTACGCTAATTATCACGTTTTTGTATCGGACACCAAAAACGCCCAGTATTGTTGGGATTATTACCTCGATTATATCAGCACTTCCCGTGGTTGGCTGGATTCTGCACACGATTACAGCGATTTTACTGCTAACTAGTGCAATGAGGGACCTCCGGCGAAGAAGGGAATAGCACTACAATGTACGGCAGCATTTGCTTAATTTCTAGAACTCATAATGACAGAAGAACGACTCCTCTTCATAATCCATTTAACGATTATCTTATGAAGAAGAGTCGCTTTATTTATGGCTTTTCGAGTTTTTACTGTTTTTTCTATACATGATCTTTGCTTTTTCTGCATTTGCAGCAAGAGCAAAGAGTTTTAAGTCAGATTTTAAAAAAAAGAGAATAAGCTGCAAAATTTACAATAAAGGGGAAAACAAACGTGCTCCTTGCTCCATTACGCGTTGTGACAAAGAGCGTCGTGTCAAATCTTCGATACGCAACGGTACAGAATCGTTAAGGTCTCGCTCGAATTGTTTTGTAAGGTCCTCTGCCACGTCAGAACTGTAAATGAATTCACACGTCTCATAACTTAGACGAAAACTTCTTAAATCCCAGTTTGCTGCGCCAATTTCAGCGATTTCCCCATCGATGGTCATCTGTTTTGCATGCAGCATGCCTTTATTGTACTGATAAATTTTAACCCCTGCTTCTAACAATTCTCCAAAATAAGTCCTGCTGGCAGCCTCCACGATTTTTTTATCCACATTAAGGGGTACCAGCAATCTTACCCGTACTCCTCGGGCAACTGCTGTCTTTAACGCCATAAGGATGTCCTCATCGGGTATAAAATAGGGAGTTGTTATATCAATAGAACGGCTCGCTTGAGATAAGCAAATAAAGTAGGCCTCTCGAATTACCGGCGTAGGGATTCCAGGATTTCCTTCCAGCGTCTGAATATAAGCTTTGTTCAAAGAATCTGTACTTTGGGTGGTGTGTATATCATTTGTATCTCCTAACTCAGCACTCCATTCTGTTGATAAATGGGAGAGAGCTTTCATGTTAGAGGAGGAATGGTTTTTAGAATGAGTTTGTTCAGTCTTTCTCCCATTACGTGCTTTTATCCGTTCCGGTAAGGCGAGTTGCCAATGAACCTCGAAAATTTTTTGTAAATCTGCCGAAGCTTCGCCATCAATGTACAAATGGGTGTCGCGCCAATACCCTACATCCGGCTTCAATCCAGTATACTCGTACCCGACATTGATTCCACCAGTAAAAGCTTTTTCCCCATCAATCGTAACAATCTTACAATGATCCCGGTAATTCCAATTGGACAGGATCCAGGGAAAACGCAAGGGAAAGATCGTCCGACATTTAATCCCCGCCTCCGTCATACGCGTGATTTGATGTCGCGGGAATTTCGAACTCCCTAAACCGTCTCTTATAAAACGGACACGAACACCTGCTTTGGCCCGTTCTACTAGCTCATTCGTTATGCGCCTGCCAACTTGATCATCCCTGTATATAAAATATTCCAGATCAATCGTGTTTTGTGCGCTTTGCAGGGATTCAATAAGTTTTTCATAGGTCTCCATGCCATTTATGAGGGGTTGGACTTTGCTTGTACGAAGTCCATGAACGCTTAAGTGGCTTAAAGCCTGAGAGATGACGGAGGCCGAGCGGCTGAATGAATCAGGAAGTTGATCTGGCTCCTTATTCGAAGAAGTTAAGTTTTTACTACGAATACCCACAGGGTTCGTTGAACTGAGATAGAAAACGAAACCAATGATAGGCAAAATAAGGCTGATGGCCAGCCAATTTAAAGCCTTGGCCGGTCGGCGGACCTCTCGTATCGCAATGATCAACATAAACAACGCATTAAATAGGAAAAGTATAAGAATCCAAATCATCTGAAATTACCCCCTTGTTAACCTATAACATGTGCGAACTGTAACAACCGTATTCACTTAAACACTAAAAGTGCTAAAGATAAAAATATTTATCGTACCGTTCATTAACAATTTTGTATAAGTCTAATTTCTTAGCAGAAAATAATAGTGGCGTATTCATAAATCAAGGAGGCGACTAAATTTGTATAACAATAATAATTTATTAAGAGTGGGACTCGCTGCAATACTTTTAACAACTGTTTACACAGCAATATTAGCATCCATACAAATAACAACGAAAAATAGGGTTGATTATCTATATTTTCTAGAAAAAATTGTTGGAGAAAAAATAGAGGGCAAAGGCTTTAGAGAATGAAGGAAAGGGGAAGGCAGGGTTTAAACTGAATTTTTATAAATCCATTCTTCCCCCCCAAAAAGCAAAGTCTATAATCATTAACACTGGAGACTATCGCACACTTTGAAAATTTTCAGAGGGGAGTAAATGTTTATATGGAAGATGTAAATATTGTCATATTAACCCTTAAACTCATTATCAGTTTTATCACTTTATTTTTTATTATCTTTGTCACAGGCAGAACATCCATCACTCAATTAACTCCATTTCATTTTGTTTTTGTATTAGTGCTTGGGGAGTTAGTAGGAAATATGTATTATGAAGATAAAGTAGGGATTTTAACTTTTTTATACGCGCTCGGATTGTGGACACTGTTTATGCTTGGAATAGAGTTTTTAACCCTCAAAAAGAAATGGACTCGTTCCTATTTGGTGGGAGATCCTTCAATTATTATCCGAGACGGTGTTGTTAACCGAAAGATGCTTGAAAAGAACAAATTAGATATGAATCAATTATTAAGTTTGCTGCGCCAACATAATGTTTTTTCGATACGCGAAGTTAAATACGGGATACTAGAAGCCAATGGTCAAATCAGTGTACTTAAAAAATCCAAGTACCAAACACCGGAAAAACAAGATCTTAACCTTCCGGAAGATTCAGTAGATCTTCCTGCCACGTTAATCATTGATGGCGAAGTTTTGTGGGATAATGTACATGGAATCGGATATGATAAGCAGTTATTAAATAATGAATTAAGTGCCAATGGATATACCAGTATAAAGGATATCTTTTACGCCGATTGGCGAACCAGCGACGGTATCCATATAAGCCCAAAATAATTTGATGTAACTAACTAATCTTCCTGACCTCCGACGCTAAGGGGAAAGACCAACCTATCATTGATATAAAGTCATAGCAAAGAAGACCGGCTCCTCACGAAAGGAGCCGGTTTCATTTTTTCACTGCTGATATTTATTGACTCAGCAATCCGGCTATTTTAGAAGTAAAAAGGACTTCTCGTTTTTTATATAAAAGTTAATGATAGTTTGGGAAAAGTAGAGGAGAAGAATACAGTAATGATAATTAAAAGAATTAAATGCAAGGTAAAAGAAGATCAGGTAGATAAATTTTCCATATGCCAAACTCAATGGCAATCTATAAATGATACGAAGGGGGTTCTTAGGACAAACTGGTGGTTGGGATAATAAGGCACCACTAACAGCTTGTATTTTGTCATGTTGGGAAAGTTAATCGGCATATCAATTTTTTAAGGATGAGATACATGACCAGGTTTTCTTAAATTCTGGACAAGAGCATACCTATGATTCCATATAGGTTGATTTGCTGAAGGAAGAATTTCGAATTCCAGGCTTAGAGCCTGACATAGCAGCCTTCCTAAGGGAAGCCAATTTTATTCGTACTACAAATCCCATGTAAAAGAACAAAGAATCCATCATTTTGTTGAAATGCACGAAGAGGTATGGAAACCAAAAATGCAAAAAGTTGAAGGCATGCTTCGTGGTGAATTTACCCGCTCAAAAAGCCTATCAAAATTTTCTTATACTAACGGGGTGGAAAAATGAAAAGGCTCATAAAAAATACATGGCTGAATATTTTCCTAGTTTAATAAAAGCTGCAGAAAGATGTTAATGGGCTTACAAAAGATCAATTTACAGTTGAAGAATCCTGGTGTGTTTGCCAAAAGAATTAGAGGGCTGTAACACTTAATTACTATCTAATTAAAAAACAACCGAGTTAGTCAGGGGTCCGCTTTTATTATATGTAAAGGTTCAGATTGTGTAGGTGAATAGAGAAATTTAGCAGAAAGAAAAAGAAAAAACAATTATCAAAAATTTTGGAAGGATTACCTGTTATTACCAAAGAAATACATACGGTGGTGAAAAATAAAATGAAAAGGAAGTGATGAATTGAAATTTATCATTAGGCTTCTATCAGTTGTATTAGTAGCGGTTATAACTATTAGCTCTCTGGGTTTACCTTTTGTCAATGCAGAGGAAGAGCCTATCCTTTATTTAAAAGGAAGTTCTATTGACATTGGTGAACAGTATGGTGAACAAGCGAAAGAAGAAATTAAACATAACATTTCACTTTTTAAAAAAGCAGCAAATCAATCGCATTCCAAACTTTCACAGGCAGCTCATGAATATGAAAGTTTTCTTGAAGAAAAAAGTCCAGAGATTTTAGAACGGCTAAGGGCAATGGCAGAAAGTGCAGGTGTAAACTATCAAGATTTACTCGCCCTTAATGCTTTAGGTGAGGAATTTCTTGGTGAAGGGTGCACCACAGTATTAGCCGCTGGTGATGCTACTAAATCTGGGAATGCCTACTATCATAAAAACAGGGACGCTAGGATCGGATCGAAACAGGTAGTAGTTCAAATGGAGCCTGAAGATGGGCAAAAATATATTGGCATAACGAGTGCCGGGTACTCTGGGATGGCCATGGGTATTAACGAAAAAGGAGTTTCGGTTGGAAATAATGTGTTATCAACATGGGATATCGGACCCGGGTATGGAAATTTGGATGTTATTCGTATGACCTTAGAAGAGGCTGCTGATGCAGAAAGTGCAGTAGACTTTATACAAGAAGTCCCGCGACAATCGGGTTCAAGTTATGGTATTGCTGATAATGAAGATGCTGCTTTCGTAGAGGCAACACATTCTGCTGCTGCTGTAAAATGGATAGAAGATGAAGTGATGGCACATACAAACCATTTTATTCTGGATGGAATGGAAAAGTACGATGCATTAGATTTTAATAACCTTCAAGAAAACCCATGGAGTTGGTATGTGTCAACAAAAGAGCGTTTATCTCGTGCAACCGGCTTAATCGACCAAAATTTTGGTAGTATTGATGCCAGAACTTTAATTAAACTTTCAGAAGATCAAGATGGACCGGACAGCACTTATTGGATTGATTCACAAACAGAGTTGAAGGGAATACCAATGGGTTCTGTCTCAACAGGAACATTTGACGGCTCCAAATTACGTATGTGGTCCCAACTTGGTCAGCCTAGTGATGTACCTGCCATACCCTTTGATGCTGATCGTCCGCATATCCCTGAACCATTTAATTCCGGGAAAGCACAGTGATCGATTAAAAGCAACGGCCCATTAGGTTATTTCATAAAAGGTGTCTTTATGGGCTGCCGGACTTAATGTATAAAAAAATGCCCCGTTGCCAGTAGAGGGTTCATTGTTACTTTTTGACCTTTTCATTTTCACCAAACTGAACTACTAGAACATCCGCCTTCTAGCACATTATCCAGCAACTGCTCTTAAAATATATCTTCTTGCACCATTTCAGTGATTAATAATAATTTATTAATTATTGTTATTAATTATCAGCCAAAAAAGAGAATACCATTAAAAGTATATGGGATTTTGGAAAAATTTAAATATTAAATAAGAGGTGCATACTTGGAGAATCCTAGTTTGCGCCTCTTTAACATTATTGATACGAACGATTCCTTTTTTGATCACATCGTATTTTTATAATGATTCTTTAAAAAATGAGTTTAGCTTTTCAAGTGCAGGATTTATATATTCTTCTTTGTCGTAAAGATCAAAATGAGTCGCATTCTCTACGGTAAATAATTCTTTTGGTTCATTAGCTTTAGAGTAGGCACGTTCACTGAAGTAGAGCGTCTCCGCCTCAATACCCGCTATAAATAAGACCGGTCGAGGACTAGTCATATTCACTTGATCAAATGAATTGTAGCCCATTAATTTATTAAAGCTTGTCAAAGTAATTCAATTTGGGGCGTTTTCATGCTTGCCTCTGGCAGTACGATAATATTCATCGGCTTCATGAAAAAAACTGGGTGCATGATCGTCGATCTCTTTAGGGAAACTAGGAATCGTCAATATTTCAGCGCCAGCTGCTTCTCTGGAACGTTGAGCATTGACTCTTGAAAGGAACATATAAAAAGATTGTATTTTTAATGAGAGAATTGTATAAATCGTTTTCTTCAAAAAATCACTTTGAGTTATGTCGTTGTGCTTCAAACGGGCGCAATTCTAGAGTAAGGATTGCACTTTAAATATTTATGAAACGGTTAAATGAGATCGTCTTAATGTACAAAGGGGGGGAATCAAAATAAAAATATAAATATTATATTCTTTACTTTTTGCTATAATGGTTTATGGATGCAGCTCTCCAGAAAGCTCCAATACCAATCAAGAAAAATTTCCACCATCAATACCTGAGAGCGCTGTGGAAATTGATCGGGAACAATACGAAATGAAAAGCGGCGGTTTATCTAGAACGAATCATATTGCGGAGCACCCTCAATATGGTCGCAGTGAGTTCACACTTGCCGACCTTATTCACCATGTAGTGAATAATGGAACCTGCCATCGCGGAAACATCACAGTGATGCTTCGTCAACAAGGTGAACGAGGCGCACCAACTGATTATATTTTGGTTATATAGAAAAGATTAAAGAGGCTACCGGGCAGGGTTATTGAATACCAGCGTGACTTGCTTTTAAATTGGGAATGGTAAATATGAAGTTTTTGGCTTGGAGTTTGTTATTATTTCATCTTGTAATTCTTATATTTTGGATAGCAAACTCAGGATATTTATTTTCATTTTTTGGGGTGCCTGTATGGATAGTATCGATTGCTTTAGGATTAGTTGCTTATAAACAAATAAAAGAGACGGCCATCGTAAAAAAACTGATCATAGGTTCAAGTTTCTTTATGATTTTTTTATTATTAGTTGCAGCCCTGATTCACTTTACAGTAAAATCTATGCCTTAATTATTTTCATTCAGCTTTAAGGTGCATTTCTGTAGTAAAGGATTACGCTCTTTTTTTATGTATTTGGCTAATATGTAGGTTTTACATTTTGTATGGAGCTTGTGAATGAGAGATGTTATGGCGGGCTATAATAAAGAAAGGCAAAAAAGTAGAGAGTGGTTCACTGGTAACGGCATATTCAAGTCTGACCGTTGCAAGAATCCGGTTGAAGGCTTTTGGTTTTTGAGTTTTCTAGAATTTTGGGATGAACTTATCATTTTATAACAGCTTTTAAAACAATTAAATCTATTATATAATAGTAAATGTTGATTTTAGGCGGAAAAGGATGGTGACAATGGGTAACAGTGAAGCGAAAACAGACGTCATTTTAATTGGTGCCGGAATCATGAGCGCGACGTTGGGAACAATCTTGAAAGAATTAGCACCTGAATGGAATATTAAAGTGTTTGAAAAGCTAGATAACGCAGGAGAGGAAAGCTCCAACGAATGGAACAATGCGGGAACCGGACATGCTGCATTGTGCGAGCTGAACTACACAAACGAAAAACCGGATGGCTCTGTAGATATTAGTAAAGCTATAAAAATTAATGAACAATTTCAGGTTTCCATGCAGTTCTGGTCTTATCTTGTAAAGAGCAACCTGATACATAATCCACAGGACTTTATTATGAAATTGCCTCATATCAGTTTAGTTCAAGGAGAACAAAACATAGAGTTTCTAAAGAAACGTTTTGAAGCGATGACCAACAACCCCCTTTTCCAGGGGATGGAAATTTCCGATGATCCGGAAACGATGAAAGAATGGATTCCGCTTATTATGCAAGAGCGTGCACCGGATGAAGCGATAGCGGCCACAAAAATCAACAAGGGTACAGATGTCAACTTTGGTGCTTTAACGCGCATGTTGATAGACAACTTAAAAAGTAAAAATGTCGATGTAAACTACAACCATAGTGTCAATGACATTAAACGTACGAGCGACGGCTTGTGGGAATTGAAAGTACGTAATCTCAACACCGGTACGGTCGAACGCCATAGAGCAACATTCGTCTTTATAGGTGGCGGGGGCGGAAGCCTGCATTTACTGCAAAAATCCGGTATTCCTGAAGGACATCATATTGGAGGATTCCCGGTAAGCGGATTATTTATGGTATGCAACAATCCGGAGATTATAGAGCAGCATAATGCAAAAGTGTACGGCAAAGCCAAGGTGGGTGCTCCGCCAATGTCTGTTCCGCATCTTGACACAAGATATATTGACAATGAAAAATCGCTGCTATTTGGACCATTTGCCGGCTTTTCACCAAAGTTCTTAAAAACTGGTTCCATGTTCGATTTAGTAACTTCCGTAAAACCGAATAATGTCTTAACGATGATGGCGGCCGGCGCCAAAGAGATGTCATTGACAAAATACCTGATACAGCAAGTTATGTTATCAAAAGAACAGCGCATGGAAGAGTTGCGTGAGTTTATCCCGAACGCAAAAAGTGAGGATTGGGATTTAGTAGTAGCTGGACAGCGTGTACAAGTTATCAAAGATACGGAAGCGGGCGGCAAAGGAACGCTTCAATTTGGCACGGAAATGATTACTGACGAGGATGGCTCGATTGCTGCATTACTAGGTGCTTCTCCAGGTGCTTCTACTGCCGTTCACGTCATGCTTGAGCTCATCCAAAAATGCTTCCCAGAGCGTATGACAGAGTGGGAACCGAAAATCAAAGAAATGATTCCTTCTTATGGGTTATCCCTAATGGAAAACCCAGAGCTTCTTCGTGACATTCATTCTTCAAACGAGCAAGCGCTTGGTCTAAGCGAAAAAGAAGAAAAAGAAGCAAAAGAGCTGGTCTTTAGTTAATTCTTAGGAAATATCGTAAAAACTAAAACATAGAACCTTTAATCTATTTTAGGATTGAAGGTTCTTTTTTAGGCTCTATTTGTTAGGGTATAAATGCAGGCTTAAAAAAACACGCAAGCTCCTAATTCTTGTATGTTTTCTACAAGTTCGGATGCTATAATACGAGGTTCCCAGTTCTTCAAACTACGGGGAGTGCAACAAGGAGCGGCTTTTTTTATGTTGAGGCGGGTTCAAATTTGTAAGGTTTATGGGAGCAGGTTTTTCTTGGTTGAGATGCGTTTTAACAAATATAGTTGTTCTAGATCCTTCACTTGAAAAGAATTCATGGTTGCTTAACACTTGTTTAACATCTTCATATTTAAACACATTCCACGTATTCGTTTTTTCATGAAAATAATGATGAAGCATTTCTTTATACCAATCCATAGGAAAAAATATTCTGCACGTGATTGGAAATTTGTGATTTCATTAATTGGATTGACTTCTTTAGCCATAGTATATTGTTTCCTCCTTCAATAGGATATTCACAACCTGCAGGAATGTTCGCTAATAGAAGTGAATGGCTTATTTTCTGCTTTCGGAAATTACTTTACTCTAATCAAAGTAATCTTTAAAGAGTATATAATAAATGAGGCCCTGCAGAAAAAAGGACTTATTATTGAACCTGTTGAAACCATTCAGGAAGAAAATCGCCCAAACAAAACCCTGTACGGGATTACCCAGGATGGGATGTCTAAGGGGGTGTTTTGATGCAAAAAAGAAAAATATCCACCAATTAAAGAAGATCGAGGCAGAGGGTCTAAAAATGGAAATGTATATTAACAATATGACAATTAATATTTACATAATGTTTATTGAAGATTCAGAAATTACAAGTGTGGTTAGGTATGGAGCTAATGAAGCTGGAGAAGAAGGAACCGTAATGCAAGCTGCGTTTACCTTAAAAGGGCAAGAATTTATGTGAATGGACAGTGATATAAAACATGAATTTTCCTTGCTCAAACCCTTAGGTAATTCAAGAAAAGGCCATTTTGTTGAACAACATCTAGGCATATAGGTTAAAGTTTAAAAGAGATGGTAAAGTTTTTTTAAACTTAAAGTATAGGTTATTAAAAAAAGGAAATGTTTTTATTGGTGGCGAATATTACTTAAAATGGTGATAATCTCATATTTTCATAGAGAAAGGGGCACATAGGATGGACAAAACTGCATTAATACTAGTTGATATACAAAATGATTATTTTCCAGGAGGTAAAATGACACTCCATGAAACAGTGAAAGCTGCGAAAAATGCACGTTTAATCTTAGATTACTTTCGTATAAAAAATCTTCCACTTTTTCACATTCAGCACATTTTCGAAGATAAGCAAGCACCATTTTTCGTATCAGGCACAGAAGGAGTTCGTATTCATCAAAGTGTTGCACCATTAGAAAGTGAAACTGTGATTGAAAAACATTTCCCAAACAGTTTTTTACATACTCCTTTAGAAGCCGAATTAAAAAGTAAAGGTATCGAACATGTAGTTATCGTTGGCATGATGAGTCATATGTGTATAGATGCAACAAGTCGTGCAGCTGTTGACCTTGGCTTCAGTTGCACGGTTATTGAGGATGCGTGCACATGTCCTGATCTCACCTTTAACAATAAAAACATTGAGGCAGAAAATGTCCATTATGCATTTATGGCAGCGATTGGAAGCTTATATGGAACGATTGAGACAACCGATTCTTTTCTTAGTAAAGTAACCAACTAATCCATATTTGTTTCTACCAAAGGTAGTACTGATCATAATTGAATATTTATAAGAAAAATTCTATTTACTATATTTAGACGGTTGTGATTGTTTTTTCTAATTAGAAACTCTTTTTCTAGATTAGAAAAACACCTCCAAATAAGTTGATATTGTTTCAAACAACTTGGAGGTGTTTTTTTATATCATGTAGAGACACACTTATTTAATCTTAAAGGTTTCATTATTTTTTTTGCCCGTTTCATTTTCCCATCCTATTTCGATGATTGTACCTTTCCATTATTTTGCGAATTTCTTCTAAATCCATATTATCAGTATTTGATAATGTAGTTATGTCATCGACATGTCTTTCCATTTCTTGGTATCGGAGAAGATGATTTATGGTTTCATCCACCGGTAATGGGATCTGGAAAATTGGCGTCAATAACAAGTAAAGAAAGTTTGATCCCAGGAGAATTATTTTTTAATTCATAGTCTAACAACCAATTTTACCCCGTTTTTTTGAGCTTATGTGTTGATTATTAATAGTATTTTTATATGTTTCCTCAGTTTGTGGATTGGATTGAAGAGTATGAACAACTAAAATAAAAGCAAAAATAGCAATAGTAGCCGAAATGAATAGTAGTGTTAACTTTTTTCTCATATTATAAGTCCTTTCTGGTTGCTAAATTGACCTAGTCAGGACCTTAGTTATGGTGGAAAATTTGCTCTTGAGTCATTCAACCCTGTTTCAGAACAAGCTATTCCCTTATCAATTTCTTTAATACTTAAATAAAAAACCAGATAAGTCCAATGATTCCAATTACAATGAGTCCTCCGGGAAGCCAGATTAAATAAATATTCATCATGTTGGCAAGGCTTGAATCACTACTATAATTTTTGTCTTCTACTTGGGTCAGCTTAAACGTAATAACAGCTGCAATAATACAAATAATCGTAGCCAAAATCAAAGCTAAAATCATGACCAATCTCCTCTCATGTTGTTATGCTGTTTTTTTTTACTTTATGGATTCATTCTACAAACAAACTACGTTTAACTATTCCATTATTACATAATCTGTTTGTTTCATAAAGAAAGGAAGAAGCAGGATAAATGTAGGATCCTCATTCATTTGACCATTATAAAAATATCGTGCTTCTACATTACTTAGGCTGTACTACTATGTTAGCTTATCTGTTTGAATAAAAAATGTTCTAGGAACAAATAATAGAACCGTTAGTTATTGATTATATTTTGGGGTGTTCAGGCATGGAAATCTTAGAGGAAAAAGTACAAATAGGGAACTTTAATATGTTTTATAGGAGTGCCGGTATTGGAAGCGAATCAATTATATTATTGCATGGTATTCCTACCAATTCCTTTTTATGGATTCACGTTATTCCCCAACTCGCCCAACATTATAGGGTTATAGTTCCAGATATGTTAGGGTATGGGGAATCTGATCGATCAACTCATGAAAACTTAACATTGCCAATGCAAGCCCAGCATGTTATGGCTCTTATTGATTCACTTGGAATACAACGAGTACACGTCGTTGGGCATGATTTGGGTGGGGGAGTTGCCCAAATACTAGCAGCAAATTACACTGAAAGAATCTCTAGTTTTGTTGTTATTGATGGGGTTACCCTCAGTAATTGGCCATTACCAAAAGTTGTCTCTTTAAGGTATCCAACCGCACCAGAGTTTGAGCCTTCCATCTATTTTATTGAAAGAATGTTAAGGGAAGGTATACTTCATCAAAAACTTCTCACTCCAGAAGTGTTGGCAGCTTTTCTTACTCCGTTTAACCATCCTAACGGTGGTAAAGAGTTACAGGAAGCATCACTTGCCTTAGAACATCACCAGACGGAGGAAGTCGTCCCTAAGTTGAAGGAGCTACAAATGCCTGCCACGTTTTTATATGGCCAATATGATAGATATTTACCTCCTTACTGGGGTCTACGATTGCAGGAAACCGTACCTAACTCAATTTTTAAAGTATTACCAGAATGCAGCCACTATTCTATGATTGATAATCCTTTATTAGTATCAGAAGAAATTTTAACTCACTTATCACAGTTTAAATGAGAAAAGGCTGTTTTGCAGCCTTTTTTCATTCCCTGAAGTTGGAAAATCTTCTTATTAAAGTAACGGGTGCCATTGCAGAATAAGGAGTTAATGGTGGGAGTCCTTTTCTTTTGCAAGTGGAGTAAAGTTTAAAATAAGAGCAGTATCAAACCATGCTAATTTGGAGGATATAAAAATGGTGCAAGCTATACAAACACGTGTAAAAAGCCTAAATTGGGATTCCATTCAAAACGAATTAGATGAGCAAGGATTTGCAAAGCTTCCCTCCATTTTAACAAAAGATGAATGTGAGGCCTTCATGGAACTATATAGCAAGGAAGAGTCATACAGAACCACAATTAATATGAAAAGATATCGCTTTGGGAATGGAGAGTACAAATATTTTTCCTATCCATTACCTGAAATCATCCAAAGTTTAAGAGAATCCTTTTATCCGGAGTTGGCAAAAACAGCAAATCGATGGTTGGGTTATTTAAAGAAACCAGAACAGTTCCCGAAAAACCTTCAAAATTTTTTGAAAACATGTGAAGAGTATGAACAAACTAGACCAACACCCTTAATTCTAAAGTATGAAAAAAATGGGTTTAACTGCTTGCACCAAGATTTATATGGAGACGTATTTTTCCCGTTTCAAGTAGTATTTTTATTAAATCAACGAGATAAAGACTATACGGGCGGTGAAACCCTATTAGTGGAACAAATTCCTCGTGCCCAGAGTAGGGGGCATGTGATTACTCTGGATCAAGGGAGTGCGCTTATCTTTCCTACTAATCATAGACCTGTTCTTGGTAAAAAAGGATATTACAAAAATACGGTTCGTCATGGAGTAAGTACAGTTACTTCTGGAGAACGGTACGGTCTTGGGATCATTTTTCACGATTCTAAATAAATTTTAACGTTTTTCCGAAAGAAGTCTCCCTCTTCATGAATGTGAAGGGCGATAGCCCAACGGTAAGGGGGAGATGAATTTCGGTTGGGCGGTAGCCCAAAGACTTTTCTTTTTCTCTTCTCCAATATGTTATAATCAGTCTTATAAGATATAAAGATTGATATAACAATGAAATTAGATAGAAATAATCATTCAGTATTCTTGTTGTACTACCATCTTGTATTCGTTGTAAAATACCGAAGAAAAGTTATTGACGATATAATTTCTGATTTTGCAAAAGAAAAGTTTGTGTCGTTGGGTGAAAAATACAATATTACATTGGTAGAGTGGAACCATGATATAGACCATGTTCATATTTTGTTCAAAGCTCATCCTAACAGTGAATTATCAAAGTTTATCAACGCATACAAAAGTGCAAGTTCAAGGCTTATCAAAAAGGATTTTCCCCACGTTCGTAAAAAATTATGGAAAGAAATGTTTTGGTCAAGAAGTTTTTGCTTGTTGACCACTGGTGGTTCACCAATTGAAGTGGTGAAAAAATATATAGAAAATCAAGGGATAAAGTGAAATGATTTGATATGTCTAAACAAAACAAAGCATATACGACTGTATCCCACAGAACCTTTGGTTGCGTTCGTTTTGTCTATAACAAAATATTAGCAGAACGAAAAGAAACCTATGAAACCCTGAAAGACGATAAAGAGGCTTTGAAAAAGATGAAACATCCTACTCCTGCCAAATATAAAAAAGAGTTCCCATGGTTAAAAGAGGTAGACTCTTTGGCTTTGGCAAATGCTTAACTAAATTTAGATAAAGCGTACATGGCTTATTTCAAAGGGAACGCTAAGTTTCCAAGATATACAACGAATGTCGTGAACGGAAATATTGTTATGTTGGATGATCAAATCAAATTAAAACGGTAAAGATGAAACAACATCGAGAAATCCCTTCTAAATGTACTATAAAATCTTGTACCATTTCGATGACTTCATCAGGAAAAAACTATATTTTTCTTCTTACAGAATATGAAAAGGAGATTATTAAAACCAAAGATATTCAAAACGTTGTTGGATTGGATTTTGCGATGGATGGGTTATTTGTCGATAGCGAAACAGGTAAGAAAGCCAATTATCCACGTTTCTATCGACAAATGTTAGATAAATTATCGGCTTTTAATCACTGTACCGTGGTATAGTAGGAAAGGATGGATCGTTAACCGGCTATAGTGGCCGAAGACACAGCTTATGGAACTTGAAAGACAGTGTGATCAAGGGCAGTGAGTGATAATAATAGCCGTATGAATGGAAGAGAGGTTCCGGCATGAAAAGTAAGTTGTTCTACAAAAACCCAAAAACCATTCTTAATAAAGGTAAAGGCTTTCTTTCCGGATATACCCATTCACTAAATCCTTATACAGGTTGTTCATTTGGGTGTTCATATTGTTATGTGCGCCAAATGCCTGTATCCCTCTATCGAGAGGGGGAATGGGGGAACTGGGTTGATGTTAAAAACGGAGCTGCGAATTTACTAAAGAAGGAGCTCCGTCGCGCTAAAGCTAAGGGAAATGTAACCATTTTTATGTCCTCCAGCACGGATCCATATCAGCCCGTTGAGCATAAGGAAAAAGTAACGCGATTGTTACTAGAGGTAATGGTGGATAATCCTCCCCACTTCTTATTAGTACAAACAAGAAGCCCGCTTGTAGGTCGGGATATCGATTTATTGCAGCAATTAAAAGACAGAGTCCGGGTAAGTATGACAATTGAAACGGACTCGGAAATGATACGTAAACATTTTACTCCAGAGGCACCTCCAATTCAGGCACGCTTTAATACGTTGCAAAAATTAGCAGAGTCGGGAATACCGACCCAAGTAGCGATAGCGCCCATATTACCGAGTGGGGAATATTTTCCTGAAAAATTGAAGCCATTCGTCAGTCGGATATGTATTGATGACTTCTTTATGGGCGATGGCAGTGGAGGCAAACGGACAAAAAACCTAGGAATTGAAAAAAAATATGCCGAACTTGGTTTTGAAGAATGGCATGGACCGCAAGCTATTAAAAAAGTATATAAGAGATTTATAGGAATCTTTCCGGAAAATCAAATTTATGTTAGCCAGCCAGGATTCGAGCCATAAAGATAACAGGAAGTGATTGCTTGTGCTTCAAACCATAGCAAAAGGGGGATATGTTAAACACCGTTCTTCTATAATACCTGCTGATAGGAGGCCAATAGGCAGGGCTAAAAAGTTGAAAAAGTCATGTTAAAATTGCGCATGCCAAATAAGCTTCAAACACGTTTATTTGAAGTTTTTTCCAAAAGTGGGTTTGATTGGAATTTCTTATACTTGAAAGCCTCTTCGCAAGCGCTTCAAGATCTGGAGCAGTTCACCTTTGATCACCAGGAATCCTATTTAATTCGCTGTTGTTTATGGCAGCGCAGCGTCACCGAGGTTTTGATGAAGTCCCGGTTTCTCTGAAGATCAACGGCCGGAAGAACTCCCCCTATACCTGGAAGTGATGCGGGGATTATTTGATTTTAAATGAATAACATCCTCTAAATACTTCTTGGGGTATTCGGGATACGTAAGCTTTATACACACATCGAAAAGGGGATAATTTCATGAATACTTTAGAAATTAAAGAACTTCAATCACCAGACGAAATACTTGAAGCATTTCCAATTCTGAGGCAGTTGCGAACTCATCTTGATGAAAATACATATCTTAAATTAGTGATAGATGCAAAAGAGAAAGATAGATACCAAATGTTTGCGTTAGTTGATGAAGATCAGATCGTTGCAGTAACTGGTTTTAAACCGATGATCACGCTTTACTATGGAAGGTTTGTATGGGTGTGTGATTTAGTCACAGATTACACGGTGCGTTCTCAAGGATATGGGGAAAAACTGCTTACATATGTTCACAAATGGCAAAAAGAAAATAACTATGAAAGTGTAGCATTATCATCAGGATTACAGCGAACAGATGCCCATCGTTTTTACGAAAATAGAATGGCTTATGACAAAGTAAGTTTTGTATTTAAAACGTCTATATAACAATCAATTATGAAGTTAACGGGCGCAAACCTGTAATCAAGGGTTGCGATTTTCTTTATAGCCTTCTTTCTATTTATATGATACTACATGGAGTTTAATGAGACATATCTTTCAGCTCTGAAAAAAATTTATTATTGTTGGATTAGGACATGGAAAACAGGTCAGGTTACTTTACAGTAAAACTTATTATTTAGTTTGCCTAAACTACCTCTTACGGGCATATGATGCAGAAGGGAACAAAGATACAATGCAGTCAAATAAAGTATGGTTCTAGGAGGTGAGAAAAGGTGGCTTCCCAGGGAACATTCACCTCTGCTGATTATTTAAGTACGAAAGAGCTAAGAAAAGCCGAGTACCTTCGTAATAAAATAATCCGCTCGTTTTCGCCAAGAGAAGCTAGCAATGTATGAAAGATAATTGCAACAGTTATTCCAGCATGCACACAACCGAAAAAAATAGGGGAAAGATCGAGTGAACAGGAAAGTAAAAGTAAAGACTCCTAAAGGCACGGCAGCATTTAGAAACAAAAATGTAGAAGACGTTGTCTGGGATATTTCAAGACCATACAAGTAGTTTTTTCTTTTCCAAGCTTTCAGTGAAAATAGAAGATGAACATAAAGCAAGAGAAACGCTAATTCCAATAAACGGGCGCAATCTAAAAAAAGAATTGCGTCTTTTTCAGGTTAAAAAAGGAAATTAAAAATATTGAAGTATAGTATGTCAACAAAAGAAAAGGTAATTATTATCCATTTAAAGAAGATTTATTCTAAGAAATAATTAAAAAGGCAGATGGTACTTCATGAATGAATTATTTATTAGATCAATAAGAATAGAAGATTGTAATGAGTTTCAATCTCTCTTAAAACAAGTCGATGGAGAAACCGATTTTATGCTTTATGGAGCAGGAGAAAGAGTAACAAACCGCAGAACAACAGAAAAATTAATTAGTTCCTTCTTAGAAGCTGTTAACTCGAATATCCTCATAGCCGAAATGGAACATAACTTGGTCGGCTATGGAATGGTGATTGGAGGAAAAGTAAACAAGAATAAGCATTGTGCAAGCATTGTTCTAGGCATATTAAGAGATTATTCTGGCAAAGGAATAGGGACAACATTACTTCGCAGTATGGAAAAATGGGCAGTAGAAACAGGGGTGAAGCGTATCGAGTTAACAACCATTACCCATAATGAAGCAGCTGTTTCTTTATACAAAAATCACGGTTTTGAGATAGAAGGCTTGAAAAAGCGTTCTCTTTTGATTAAGGGTAGTTTCATTGATGAGTATTACATGGCAAAACTTTTATAGAAATGCAAGTAACTGGACACTTAGGGAGATGAAAATGTGAGAGTAGAGTGGCAGCGTTTTATCAAGGAATCTTATGGCTTAGAATCCAATGCTGCTTTTTCTTTATTACATGCTGGAGAAAATCGCACCTATGTCGTACATACTCCTAATCAGAAGCTTGTTATTCGACATTATCGCAACAGGTTTTCCTTAAGAGAAATCCATGGGGAAATCAGCTGGATGAATGCCATGTTGAAATTTATAAATGTACCTGAAGTACTTCCAAATAAAAATGGCAGCCTTGTTACTTCTTTTCGCCTCGATGAAAATACAAATCATTACTTTGTAACATTTCAATATATTGATGGAAGTGAAATATCTCAACCTGATGGTTCTAATTACGAAACATTAGGGGAAATCATGTCTCGTCTTCATGAAGGCTCGGAGCAGGTGCTCAAAAATTCCAGTACGGATTGGCCGGGATATCAAAGACCATATTACCGGCAAAAAGAGGTTTTAGCCCAATCGCTCCAACAATTAACAAAAGCTTCTTTTTTATCGAAAACCGAAAAAGAGTTTGCAGTCACCATTGCAGACAGGCTGGATAGATTTATGAAAAAGGTGAAACTAGGGCCAACTCTATTTGTCCATGGAGATGTACATTTTGGCAATATTCTAGAAATGGACAATCAATGGTATTTACTAGACTTCGATGAATGTGGTTTTAGCTGTAAGGAATTCGATATCGGAGTCCCAAGAATTCATCTTATTGCTTCAGGAAAATCAAAAGTTTGGTGGCCTTTCTTAAAACGTGGTTATAGGGAGGATGGCCTTCATGAAAACAATGTAAGAGCAGGTACCGCGCTTCGATTATTTTACATGGCAGGCAAAATACCTTTGCGTTTGGATATGAAGCCTATCCAGAGTCGGCCGAATGAGTTTATTAACCGATATTTGCGATTTATTAAAGAAGAACTCGAAGGAGAAATAATCTATTAAGGCTAATTTTAGGAGAGTTCGAACTTTTGGCAGTACTTCACGTCAAATCGTTGGATTACTGGATGTTGAATATAAAGATAAAGAAGGTACCGTTTGTTCAAGAGGGACAGGACTTGGAGGCATGATTTGGCACCTTGCCATCTATCCTGATTATCGAAAGCAAGGAATTGGCCAGGAGCTTTTAAATAGAGCAGAACTAGCTAAATCTAAGAGGTTAAACCGACTTGAAGCCTGGATTAGAGCTGATGTGTGGGTAAATGATTGGAATGAAAAAATGGGTTTCACCTCCCCGGCCTTTAGAAGGGAGATATGGATACCGGTGTTGAAAAAACAATAGCATGGTAAAAATTGGGCGCGCTTATTTCAACACGCCTCCTTGGTTGATAGGATGGCGGGGATACTGTAAACCAGCTAGCCCTTCTATACACGGTGGAAGTAGAAAGTCCTGACATGACTCTTTATGCTTTGGCAGAAACCGATGATCACGTTAAATTTCAAATTAAACCAAGTGAAGAACTGACAAACATTACAGAATATTTATCAGGCTTTATCCTTGAATGATCGCAACAATTGTCTTGTTTTGTAGTTTTACTTGTTTTCTAAAAATAGCAAAGCCAATAAGAAGTAATCTTCGTATACAGACAAAGTGGAGGTTTTGACAGTAAATTTGCTTTTTTTAATAGTTTTGACAATACGTTTGTAGAAGCAAACTGCGCCTATCTTGTGTAAATACAACAAAGCATGATCCTATGTACCAAATGAGGAGGTTAACAAGGATCATGCTTTTCTATTGGGAGATTCAAGATTTTACAATGTCTTTTAAGATCTTTATCCCTTGTTCCATCTGAGTATAGCTTGGGTAAGCAAAGGAGAAGCGAACCGAAGTACCTGTTCTATCTTGATAAATAGACCCTGGATTAATAAGTATTCCTTTTTTGAAAGCGGCAGAAAACAACTTCTTTGACGGGATGGCGTTAAAATGCACATAGATGAAAAAACCGCCTTTAGGGACCTCCCAGGAGGCCACATCCTTTAAATAAGAATGTAAAAGCTGCAGTAAATAGTCTCTTTTTTGAATGAGTTTCCGGCGGGTTTGCTCCATGTGTTCATCGTATGCGCCTGAATTCAACAGATGCTCAGCCACCAATTGTGACACAGCACTTGTGCCGTAATCCATTTGCATTCGAATGTCTGCCAGCCGTTCTACCACGGCTTCAGGACCGACCATCCAACCAATTCGAAGTCCAGGATCAATCGTTTTCGAAAAACTGCCTACATATAAAATGTGCCCCTGTGTATCTAAAGCCTTTAGAGCAGGGGGAGGAGGGGAATCAAGCCAAAGGTCATGATATATATCATCTTCTATGACAGGCAGGTGAAATTCATTGCAAATCCGCAATAAATCTTTTCTTCTATCTAGCGTCATAGTAGTTCCCGTTGGATTATGAAAGGTCGGATTAGTATATAAAATAGATTTATTTTTTTTCCAGGGCTGCTCCCGGAGAAGTTTGGTTTGAATACCTGACTGGTCTATGGGTATTCCCTGAAGCTTCATTCCTGTTGAACGGAAGACAGGAACGGAATATATGTAGGATGGCTGCTCTAAAAACACAGTTGAACCGGGCTGGAGGACGCCTAAGGAAATCAGCTGAAGCGCCTGCAACGAACCGGAAACAATGAGAATGGAGTCCGGCGTGGCCGAAATTCCGCGGTTAGCCAGATAATGGCTTAAGGCTTTGCGCAGAGAATAATTTCCTCTTCCATCTCCATACCCAAAATAATCAATAGCATTTCCAGCTTTGGTAAAAACGTCCTTGAGAGCTGTTGCTGGATGAAACTCAGGCCCGATTTCCCCTTTGCTGAGCGGCAAAAAGGATGGATCCGTTTCTGCTTGGTTTATTTTTTGAACCAGCGGGTCATTAGATGGATGTACAGACCAGCGTACCTGTTCTTTCCATTCTGGTGTACTGGTAGTTAGTGTTTCCCAGGCATTTTGCCTAACAGTAATAGAGCTCCCCATTTTCCCTTCCAGTAATCCCTGAGCTTTTAATTCGTCCAGAGCAGTAATCACAGTGCTGCGGTTAACATTATACGCGCCAGCTAAGGCTCGTTGGGAGGGTAAACGGCTCCCAGGAGGCCATTCTCCATTTTTGATTTTTTCTTTTATATTTTCTTGAACCATAATGTGTTTTAATTTTTGTGTTTTTTTATTCAAGATCATTTACTCCTGTCATTGGTTGGTTCAAAAAGATAAGAATTGGTTGGAGCTATTTGCAGCTCGCTTCTTTACCATAAATTATAAATCAATATTTATGGTGAAAGGAAGAATGAAGTTGCGATATAAAGTTTTGTTTGCATATAGCTTAGCTGTCCTTTTATGGGCAACTGCTTTTCCAGGTATTCGAGTTGGACTAGAATCATATGGACCTCTCCATCTTGCGCTACTGCGGATGCTTATTGGTTCTCTAGGATTATTGGTATTTGCCGTTATTGTCAAAATGAGACTGCCAGAAATAAAAGATATTCCTGTTATCTTACTACTTGGTTTATTTGGTTTTTCTGTCTATCATACATTTTTAAGCGTTGGAGAGAAAACAGTCGATGCAGGGACAGCTAGCTTAATAGTATCGATAACCCCTATATTATCTTCCATATTAGCAGGTATTTTCTTAAAAGAACATTTTCATTCGTTAGGATGGTTTGGTTCTATCACTGCTTTCCTTGGGGTAGCGCTTATTTCTTTTGATGCAGGTGGAGAATTTGGGTTTAAGTTCGGAGCAATTCTTATAATGATAGGAGCGTTTGGGGAAAGTATATACTTTGTATTTCAGACCTCGTATCTGCGTAAATATGGCTTTTTGCCATTTACCACCTATACGATCCTGGCTGGTACTCTTTTTATGCTTTTGTTTTCTCCCGGGTTATGGTCAGCTGTCCAACAAGCTTCGCTGGAAAGTACGCTTACTGTCGTATATTTAGGCTTATTTCCAACGATTATCCCGTATTTTATGATTGCATACGCTACTTCCAAACATGGGGCTTCTGAAGCAACCAGTTCCCTTTATTTAACCCCTGCTTTAGCGATTTTCATTGCCTGGTTATGGCTTGGGGAAGTCCCAGCAACCATCTCTATTGTTGGAGGTATATTAGCGTTAATAGGAGTTTCCATGACAACGTTGACAACTCGAAAACAACCTTCCAAAGATACTGAATACTTAACTGCTGAGGTTTTAGAAGAAAAAAGGACTATTCCTGGAAGGGGAAGATGAGGGTGTTGAAAAAAGAGTCCCCTTGGTATAATACAGAGTGTCTGATGATCAATCATCAACTTCTAAATCAGGAACACCAAGGAGCTCTCCCTGTGAATTAAAATGACCTAAACATGGCTATTTGTGAAACGTTATTTCTAAATGCTTTTAAACTGTTTTCTTATGTTTTTCAGGTAGGAAGATTGGTGGATTTTACGGTACAGGGTAGTTCTTCCTATGCCAAGTAAACGGGCTGCTTGGGACATATTTCCTTTTGATTCTTGTATTATTTGTGCAATTTTTTCTTCTTCATTCTTCCCATTTTCGGCATCTTGGTAATCACTGCATTTATTTTGAAAACGAAAATTAAAATCAGTGTCTGTAATAAGAGTTGAATTTCGTGAAAAAAACGCGTGATAGGCTGCTTGACGAAGAACATGCCGTAATTCCCTGATATTACCGGGGAAATAATAATCAGCCATCTTTTTTTGGGCACGATGGTCAAGTACAATCGAATCCACATTAATTTCAGGAGACAGCTCGTTAAGAAAATGTTCCGCAAGATAAAAAAGGTCCGTTCGTTCACGGAGAGAAGGTAGAGTTAATTCGAATTCACATAAACGGTAATAAAGGTCGCTTCGAAATTGGTTTTTATTGATCTCATGAATGAGATCTCGATTGGTAGCAGCTATTATCCGTACATCGATAGGTTTGGATTGATGAGAACCAATGGGCGTGACCCGCTTTTCTTCTAATACACGGAGTAAAGATGTTTGTAAGAGTAAAGGCATATCGCCGATTTCATCTAGAAATAATGTTCCCTTGTTTGCAGCTTCAAATTTTCCAATATTCCCATTTTGTTTCGCTCCTGTAAAAGCTCCTTTTTCGTAACCGAACAATTCTGATTCTATTAATTCTTCTGGAATTGCACCACAGTTAATAGCAATTAATGGTCCTTGTCTTTCGCTGGCCTGGTGTATTTCCCGTGCTATAATTTCTTTTCCTGTCCCTGTTTCTCCTTGTATCAATATGTTTGCACTAGTACGGGCAACATTACGAGAAAGTTGAAGAACTTTTTTAGCTTTTGGGCAGTCCCATACCTTTTTGTTTTTTTCAAATGTTTTGGGGTTATCATAGGGATGCTTCGGATTTAAGCTCAAAATAGAGCGAAATATTTTTTTTCGTCCATCTTGAATCGGTTGAACTTCTAATATTTTTGTTTCAGAAGGTTTTAGTCCTGAATTCATTCTGATTTTTGCTAGACTATGTTCATTATTTGTCAGGATACTATCCATATCATCTTTACTAATCCACTTTGACAATGGCTGGCCGATGCATTGATCTATCGGTTTTTCAAGAAATTGTGCCCCTTCAAAGTTCACTCTAGTAATTGTTCCATTGGGATCAATAGAAATCAGAGGTTGGTGAGATTTATTTGCAATCGTATCTGTTTCACGAAGATACAACGTTAATTCTTTTTCTGAGTCCAGAAGCAGGATACGGGATTGGCAAGCCTGTGCTGCTGCCATAACCATGCCCAAAGTATGGGGGTGGTGCAGCTGAATGTCACCGCTTACATTAATGACACCTAACAAATCACCTGTTGGTGAGTAAAGAGGAGCAGCATAACAAGTTAAAAATTGATTTTCTTTGCAAAAATGTTGTTTGCCAATAATACTAACTGGCTTTTGTTCTATTATTGCCGTTCCTATGGCATTGGTTCCTTTGACCTTTTCGCTCCAATTCGCTCCGGTATCTAACCATACTTTTTTGGCACGGTCGATAAAAAGAGAATCTCCTCTATTAAAAATGATATAACCGTCTTTATCGGCAACAAGAAGCATAAATAATGAGTCTTTTAATTGAAGGTAAAGCTGTTCCAAAATCGAGGAGCAGGCTTGAAATAGGTTGTGAAGGCGTTCTTTTCGATCCTTAATTTCTCCACCGGTCAGGAGATTATTTTCTACATAAAGTGGGTCCACTCCAAATTTTTTGCTGCGCTTCCATGAAATTGTAAGAAGGTTATCATCATCTCCATTTAAATACAATATACCCGACCTCCTTGAATGACACAATATTAAGACTATTGTTAAAGTCATTCTATTAATATTGATATCTAGGGTCAAGTTATTATGATTAAAATTTCATTACCTTGTGTTCCAAGTGTTCCATAAAGGTTATTCTTTTTGAACACTTGGAACAGTTTTAAAAACACTCAAAGTATTAGATCTTTTACCTTATTGGTTTGAATATTCGCACAACATTCATACTTAGGGGAATAATCTTATTTGTTGGCACGGCATTTGCAAGATAATCTTCCAAAGCCGGCCAGCTGGTTTTCATTTCTAACATGTTGAATAGGGAGGGTTTATGATGTCTATAAAAGCAGAAGAATCAACCCGTCGATCGAAAAGATTTGAAATTCTCGAAAAAAGACCTGTGAATAATGATGGTTTTGTTAAAGAGTGGCCTGAAGTAGGTTTTGTGGCTATGTCGAGTCCAAATGATCCCTCTCCTTCAGTAAAAGTAAGGGAAGGTAAAATTATAGAGCTCGATGGAAAAAAAAGAGAAGAATTTGATATGCTGGATCAATTTATCGCAGATCATACGATTGATCCTAAAAAAGCTGAAAGTATTATGAAAATGGACAGTTTAGATATTGCACGTAAACTTGTTGATATTAATGTCCCACGCAAAGAAATTATTGAGATTTCAAAAGGGATGTCACCTGCTAAAGTTGTTGAAGTATTAAATCATCTTAATGTAGTTGAACTTATGATGGCCCTTCAAAAAATGCGGGCTAGAAAAACTCCTTCTAACCAATGCCATGTAACGAATGTTCGGGACAATCCCGTTCTTATGGCAGCTGACGCTGCAGAAGCGGCACTTCTTGGATTTGATGAACAAGAAACAACCGTTGGCGTAGTTCGTTACGCCCCTTTTAACGCTTTAGCGCTGTTAATTGGTTCACAAACAGCTAAAGGAGGGGTTTTAACACAAGATGCTTTAGAGGAAGCTACTGAACTTCGGCTTGCCATGTTAGGGCTTACATCATACGCGGAAACTATTTCCATTTACGGTACAGAATCTACTTTTATGGATGGAGACGATACGCCGTGGTCCAAGGCATTCTTGGCGTCTGCGTATGCTTCTCGCGGGGCAAAAATGCGGTTCACTTCCGGAACTGGCTCTGAAGTACAGCTGGCAGGGACGGAAGGGAAATCGATGCTTTACTTAGAAACCCGATGTGTCATGATGGCAAAAGGTGCAGGCGTCCAAGGTCTGCAAAACGGTTCTATAAGCTGTATTGGAATTCCTGCCTCTGTTCCAAGTGGAATCCGGGCAGTTTTAGCTGAAAATCTTACAACCACTATGTTTGACCTTGAAGTAGCTTCTGGGAATGACCAAACGTTTTCACATTCTGAAATCAGAAGAAGTGCAAAAATGCTGTGCCAGTTACTGCCTGGAACTGATTTTATATTTTCCGGATTCAGTGCTGTTCCAAACTATGAGGACATGTTTGCCGGATCTAATATGGATTCCGCCGATGTTGATGACTTCTTAGTCATTCAAAGAGACATGAAAGTTGATGGTGGATTAAAACCAGTAAATGAAGAGGAAGTGATTAAGTATCGGTATCGGGCCGCTAAAGCCTTACAAGCTGTTTTTGAAGAACTCGGTTTTCCGGTGATAACCGATGAAGAGGTTGAAGCTGCCACTTATGGTAACGACAGCAATGATATGCCGCCAAGGAATGTGGTGGAGGATCTTAAAGCGACTGAACGTATTCTTAATGAAGGGATTACAGGTTTGGAGGCTGCTCTGGCGTTAGTTAAACATGGATATGAAGAGATTGCTGAGAGAATTTTTAATATGCTTAAGCAAAGAGTTGCAGGAGATTACTTGCAAACTTCGGCTATTATAAATGAAGAGAATGAAACAGTAAGTGCCATCAATGATGAAAATGATTATACGGGTCCTGGGACGGGTTATCGGCTTAGTGGGGAAAGATGGGAAGAAATTAAAAACATTCGTCAGGAAATAAGTAAAGACGATCTAAAGTGAGGGGTTTTTAAATGGAGACAAAACCAAAACCTTCTTTTATACAAATGAAGCTGACAGAAGGAGGACAAGCAAGGAAAGGAACGGATCCCCATGAAGTAGTGGTTGCAATAAGTCCAGAATTTGCAAAAACTATGAATCAAACGATAGTAAATGTAGAGCTTTCGGAAGTGTTGCGTCAGGTACTGGCTGGCATTGAAGAGCAGGGTGGTAAATATCGTATTATTCGCACTATGCATACAGCAGATTTGGCATTTATGGGCTCAACTGCTGCAAAACTAAGTGGGTCAGGTATTGGAATAGCTATTCAATCAAGAGGAACGGCTGTGATCCATCAACGCGATTTGGCTCCGTTGAGTAATCTTGAATTGTTTCCACAAGCCCCAGTCATGAATCTTGAAACCTATCGATCTATTGGAAGAAACGCTGCCATTTATGCATCTAATGATAGTCCAGATCCTGTGCCTGTTGTAAACGATCCAATGGCCCGTCCCAAATATCAAGCCGTGTCAGCATTATTATATTTGAAGGAAAGCAATTCTACAGATAAAAAAATAAAACCTATGGACGTTTTTGCTGAATTTTCTATTTAAGAAAAAGGTGAGGTGAGTGTGGGTAATGGCTAAATTAACAAAAAATCAATATCCCCTTGGATCAATAAGACAGGACTTACTGGAAACACCTACGGGAAAATCATATAACAGTTTGACGCTTGAAAGAGCGATCAACGGAGAAGTGCAAGCCGAAGACCTGAGAATAGGATCCAACACACTTTTAATGCAGGCAGAAATTGCAGAAAGCGAGGGAAGAAATCAACTAGCAAAAAACTTTAGAAGAGCTGCTGAGTTAATTAATATTTCAGATGATCGTATTTTAGAAATCTATAATGCCCTTCGTCCTAATGTTTCGACTAAAGATGAATTACTTTCTATTGCCAGGGAACTTGAGGAGAAGTATGAGGCTTTTGAAAATGCCAAATTAGTTCAAGAGGCAGCCAGCGTTTATGAAAGAAGGGATCTGTTACGAAAGACTGAAGAGGTCCAATGATGAAACACGAATTAATATTGGCTGGGGTAGACATCGGTAACTCCACAACTGAAGTTTCCATAGCAAGAGTTAGCAATGAACATACAGAATTCCTTTCCCAGTATTTAACAAAAACAACAGGTATTAAAGGAACCATAGAAAATGTGAAGGGTATTCAATTTGCGTTAAATAAGGCGGCAGCACATGCAAACCTGAAATTAGAGCAAATTGATAAAATACGAATTAATGATGCGGTCCCGGTGATTGGAGATTTAGCAATGGATATGATTAGTGAAACGATTATTACTGAATCTTCCATGATTGGTCATAATCCTGATACTCCTGGAGGATCTGGATTAGGGGTCGGTGAAACTGTTTTAGTAGAATCTCTTTTTGATGAGTTGGATAAAAGGAAGGACTATGTAGTCATCATTTCTAAAAACATCGATTTTGAGTGGGCATCCATGTGTATTAATAAATCTTTTAATGAGGATATTTCTATAAAAGGAGCGATTGTCCAAAACGATGACGGAGTTTTAATTTATAACCGTTTAATAAATAAGATCCCTATCGTAGACGAAGTTGCGTTAATTGAAAAAGTTCCATTGGGAAAGATAGCTGCCGTAGAAGTAGCCCAACCGGGTTATTCTGTCCGTAGTTTAAGTAACCCATATAGTCTTGCAACTGTTTTTCAGTTATCTGCTGAAGAGACGACAAAAATATCTCCCATTGCCAAGGCAGTAGTTGGGAATCGCTCTGCAGTAGTGATTCGAACTCCAGCAGGTGAGGTGGTAGACCGGAAAATTAAAGCCGGTAAGCTGATTCTCATAGGTCCGCGTCAATCGGTGGAGGCAGATGTGACAGACGGAGCAAGTACAATCATGGAGAAGTATGAGCAATTGGAGGATCTAGTAGATCTAAAGGGGGAGAAAGGGACAAATGTAGGAGGGATGTTGAATGGATTACGACAAGAGTTAGCCAATTTAACAAGTCAAAGAGTAGATAACATACAAATCTCTGATTTTCTTGCAGTAGATGCAGTGATCCCAACTTCGGTTAAAGGGGCTTTGGCAGGTGAGGTGACGATGGAAAGCGGTGTTGCTCTTGCCTCTATGGTCAAAACGGATCAGCTGCCTGTTGAGAGAGTTGCCAAAGAGTTAGAAGAAAAATTGGCACTGCATGTTGAAGTGGGTGGAATTGAAGCAGAGATGGCGATACGCGGCGCTTTGACAACTCCAGGAACCGGAAAATCGATTGCAATACTTGACATGGGTGGTGGTTCAACAGATGCAGCCCTTGTCCACAATAATGGAAGTATTACTTCAACCCATCTAGCTGGTGCGGGGGATATGGTTACTATGCTAATCAACTCCGAATTAGACTTGGGTGATAAGGAATTGGCGGAGAGGATAAAGAAATTTCCTCTAGGTAAAGTGATGAGTCTATTTCATATGCAATTAGAAGATGGGACCATTCATTTTTCTAAAGCCCCCTATCCACCTCATACTTTTGGGCGAGTTGTCATTAGAGAAGGAAATGAACTAACCCCTATAACAAATGCTTCTATAACATCCATTGAAAAAGTACGGGAAGTTCGCAGGAGTGCAAAAAAAAGAGTATTCGTTACAAATACAATTCGAGCTCTAAAAAGGGTCAGCCCGACAAACAATCTGAAACATTTATCTTATGTCGTTATGCTGGGTGGATCAGCATTAGATTTTGAAATCCCTCAAATGATTACAGAGGAACTGTTTAAATATGGAATTGTTGCAGGGTTTGGAAACATTCGTGGTACGGAGGGGCCAAGGAATGCAGTAGCTACAGGACTTATTTTATCTTCAAGCCGGGGGGAAGTCCCGGTATGACGGATGATAATAATTATTTATTTATTTTAACTGGTTTAGAACCTGAACATTCAATCATTAAAGATATTTGTACAGGTTTGGAAGAAGAGGGGATTCCTTATCAGGTAAGAAAAGAGGAACGGAACTCCATCCATTTATCTTATACTGCTGCTTCCTTATCGATATATAAAGTTGGGATAGGTGTGAGCAAAGAAGGGAATGTAATGGTTCATCATGAAAAGCTGCCTTATGAAAGACCATATTTAACTGGTAAAGCGAATGATGGAAGGAAAATGGGGCAAAATGCTGCTCGATTAGTGAAAGGCTTGGTTCTGAAATAACAAGGAGGTAAACGAGTGGAACGAATAGACCTTAATACCGCAAAAAAAGCAATGGAACAAGGAGAAGAGAAGGCTAAATCTATTGGTGTTCCTATGGTCATCACCATTGTTAATGACGAAGCCAACTTTATTGCTTCTCATAGAATGGATGGGGCATTATTGGCCAGTGTTGACATATCTCAAAATAAAGCCTGGACATCAGCAGCTTTGAAAATGTCAACATCACAATTATCAGAAAATAGTAAAAACAACGGGGAGTTGTTCGGTATAAACTCTACCAATAATGGCAAAGTAGTTATCTTCGGCGGAGGCATACCTTTATATGTTAATAATAATTTAGTTGGAGCAGTAGGTGTAAGTGGAGGTTCTGTTAATGAAGACATTGAAGTTGCTCAAGCCGTTGAAGACTTTATTAATAAATTAGACATTGAATCTTTTGTATAAGAGTGCTTCAACAAAACGAAAATGAATGTTATTGAGATTTTATTTCATATGTTGAACGGAAGAGACGATTGTATAATATTAATAGAAGGACATCTAAATATTTAAAAGAGGATAAAAGTTTATTCAAGGACGTACTTATTTAATAAGGCGTCCTTTTTAATTGGTGATTTTACGAACGTTTTTGCGGTTTTTTATAAATTTATTCGTAAAATAGCTCTTATTTCCTTGTCTTTATCTCTCAAAAAGAGTTAAAATAGCCATAAATGAAAATGTTCAGGAGGTTGCAGCATGTATGGAGCACCGAATCAAAGACATTCGAAAAAACTGATGCTGTTAGGATCAGGAGAATTGGGAAAGGAAGTGGCGATTGAGGCGCAGCGATTAGGGATTGAAACTATTGCTGTCGACCGGTATGAAGGCGCACCTGCGATGCAAGTTGCCCATCGTTTTCATGTGGCGGATATGCTTGATGGCGGGAAGCTTCGAGAGGTTATAGAGCTGGAAAAACCTGATTTTATCGTCCCTGAAATAGAGGCAATTGCCACAGCAACACTGATAGAACTGGAGCAGGAAGGCTATAATGTCATCCCGACCGCTTATGCGACCCAATTAACCATGGATCGCGAAGGTATTAGACGATTGGCAAGTGAGAAACTAGGACTCCGGACAGCGAAATACGAGTTTGCGAACTCTTTAGAGGAATTGAAAGAAGCAGTAAACATAATCAGTATGCCTTGTGTCATTAAACCACTTATGAGTTCCTCAGGAAAAGGCCAAAGTCTTTGCCGTACAGAAGAAGATATTGAGAACTCCTGGGAAGCAGCGATAAATAGTGGGCGCGGTAACATGAACCGGGTCATTGTCGAGGAACTTATTGATTTCGATTCGGAAATCACGCTTCTGACGGTACGTTCTATGACGGGAACCGTTTTCTGTCCGCCTATCGGCCATGTCCAGCAGGACGGTGATTACATTCAATCTTGGCAGCCGCATGCGATGAGTACGGAACAGTTAAGAGAAGCAGAGGAAATGGCCAAAAAAGTTACGGATGAGATCGGTGGTTTCGGTGTCTTCGGTGTAGAAATATTTATTACTGCAGATGGTGTGTACTTTAGCGAAGTGTCCCCGCGCCCTCATGATACCGGAATGGTAACCTTAGTTACCCAGGAACTTTCTGAATTTGCTCTTCATGTCCGGGCGATTTTAGGGTTACCAGTAGACGACGTTCAGCTCGTATCACCAGGAGCAAGCCATGCGATCAAAGCATCGATGGAAAGCAATGATTATCAAATTTCTGGAATCGAACAAGCTTTAGCTGTGCCAAACACGCAAATGCGCTTATTTGGGAAGCCAGATACAAAAATAGGCCGCCGTATGGCCGTTGTTCTAACCAAAGGAGAGAATGTCGAAACAGCCTGCGAACAGGCAAAAGAAGCAGCATCTAAAATCGATATTTTTTAAAAAGTAACAAAGATTAAATATGTCTTACTAAAGAAATAGGCGCTTATCTATAATAAGGATAGCGCTTTTTTCATTGTTTAGGAAATTATGTTTTTACAAGTTGTGGATAACTATCTCCGTATTGTTTGATCTGCGTCTAGCTTCAGCGCCGAGCCTCTCGGAGGCCCAAGACGGTTTAAGGAACTTTTGCTAGAATCGCGAACATCGTGTTCGCAACGCAAAAGTCAGCACATCCTGTGCAAGCCAGTTTGACGTTGTCACAGGACGTGACGTTCTTAGTCGAACATCCTTTAGGACCCTTCTGCTAAAGACGCACACGTCGACGCACAGGACGTACTGATGTCGCCAATGCCACAGGACGTGGCGTTTTTGGCGACGAAAGTGAAACGCAGAAGTCACCACATCCTTGTGGAAGTAAGAGCGTCTTTCATGACTGAAGAACATTTACCTGTCGAGGCTGATCAGGGCGCTTGCGCTTTTGTTCTTGGAAAAACAAAAGTTTGCTGCCTTGACTTTCATTTTCGATAGAACTACACTGGTTACATCAAGAGGTGAAATGTATGAAAAAAATTAGCAGTCGTTTTTCTATTGCTGTTCATATTCTGTCTCTTATAGCATTAAGTCCATCACCATGTACATCGGAGTTTATTGGTGAAAGTGTCAAGACTAATCCGGTTATTATTCGTAGAATTATTGGTAAGCTGAAAAAAGCTGGAATAGTCCATGTACGACCGGGAACTGGCGGAGCGTACTTAACAAAAGAGCAGGATGAAATTACGTTACTAGATGTGTATCGAGCAGTAGAAGTTGTCGAGAAGGATGATCTCTTTCATTTCCATGAACATCCCAATCCTGAATGTCCGGTGGGTGCTAATATTGAATCCGTTTTCAGAACAAAGATGCTTCAAGCCCAGTCAGCTTTAGAACAAGAACTAGCTCAAGTGTCACTTCAGCAATTGGTAGCCGAAATATGCAAAAAAATGACTCTATAGAAAGCTAAATTTTTTTATATGAGTTGTAACCATCATGGTTATAAGTACAACCTTTTTTGAATTTGTTGTAACCAGTGTGGTTATACTATTACCTCTTGAAATCATTTTAAGAAGGGAAGGAAATATTGATGTCAATCGTTGTAACTGGTGCAACTGGTTTATTAGGAAATCTTGTTATTCAACACTTACTTAAAAAAGTACCTGCAAATCAAATAATTGCAAGTGTTCGTAATATAGAAAAGGCTTCAGAATTAGAGAAAGTTGGAGTGGAAGTCCGTTATGGGGATTATATGGATTTGGAATCCATGAAAAAATCGTTTGATGGAGCATCAAAAGTACTATTTATCTCAAGCCCAGACGTCGATGATACGCTTCGTGTTCGTCAGCATGCTACTGTTGTGCAAGCAGCAAGAGATGCAGGTGTCAAACAAATTGCTTATACGGGGTATGCTTTTGCTGAGGAGTCTAAATTACCACTTGCACTTGTTCATATGGCTACAGAATATGCCATTCGTACAACGGGCATACCTTATACTTTCTTACGTAATGCCCTCTATACGGAAGTATTTGTTAACCCAGCACTTGGCGGTGCAATAGAGAGTGGAGAACTCATAACGAATACAGGAACAGGAGTACTAAATGCTGTAAATCGTAACGATCTAGCTTTCGCTGCTGCAACAGCTCTTACGGAGGAAGGTCATGAAAACAAAACGTACAATCTTGTACATCCAGAACCTTGGAGCTTCGATGAGCTTGCACAAGTTCTCTCTGACTTTTCAGGCAAACATGTTGTACATCGTACTGTTTCTTATGATGAAACAAAGGATTATCTTGTAAACATCGGATTGTCAGAACCAATAGCTGAATTATCTGCTGTTATTTATCATGCAGTATCTGAAGGGGAGACCTCCAAAACGACAAACGATTTGCAAAATCTAATCGGAACACCAACTCCGCTTAAAGAATCGGTAAAACAAGCCCTGCAAGCTGAATAATTTTATAGAAAACAGGCCACAGATGGATTCGATTCATCATGTGGTCTGTTTTTAGCTTATATATTTATTCATTTTAGTATTTTTTGCATGCAATGTTTAAACATCACAATATACCTGTAACCGTCAAGTTAAATTGAACACTTTTTGCTCATTAATTTTGAACAGTCTCTTTCTTAAATATCGTACTTCGATTCTTTAATCGAAGGCTGTCTCCTGATAGTTGAATAACTTCAGCTCGGTGAATAATTCTATCTAATATTGCTGCAGTAATTGCCGGATCTCCCAATAGCTCACCCCAATCACTTGGGCCTTTGTTAGAAGTTAATATAATTGATGACTGATTATACAGTTCATTTATAAAATGGAAAAATAAATTGGCTTCTCGTTGATCCATCGCCATAAACATAAGATCGTCTATTATCACTAAATTTGAGTTTCTTATCCGTTTTAAGCGCAACTGTGATTTCCGTGTTATTTCTTCTGTTTTCAACACATGAACCAGTTCTCCCATTGATATAAAAGTTACTTTGTATCCCTCGTAAATAGCTTTTATCCCTAATCCAATGGCCAGTGTTGTTTTACCTACACCGGTAGGTCCTAAGAGAATAAGGTTATACAACTGATCGAGCCAAGCCAAGTCTACTAATTGGTTAAATTGTTGTTGCTTTAATGACGGCTGTTCTTCTAGTGAAAATTCATCTAATGTCTTGCTCTAAAGCCCCTTAGCGATCTTGGACAACGAAAAGTAACTTCGTTACACTAAGAATCAAAGGGGTTGATTGAAAATGAAACGACAAGTTTACTCCAACGACTTTAAATTACAAGTAGTAAAAGAAG
>NZ_JBHFQG010000034.1:0-38918 GCF_041949975.1 Alteribacillus sp. JSM 102045
ATGCATCTACACGCAACTCCAATCTTTTTCTTGTTTCTTGGACAATTCAAGTGTAAAGGATTTTGGAGCTTGCGTGTTTTTTTATGTCTAAATTTTTTCATACCCCAACAATTATAATAGAGCCAAAATAAAAACAGACACCCTTCGGTAAAACCTGTAAGGGTGTCTGTATTATAATGCACTATTCTAGTACGGTTACTTCCAAGTTTTGACGGCCAAAGTTAGTAGCTTCACTTTTGTTTGGCATAAATATATCAATCTTGTTGCCATTGATTGCACCGCCAGTGTCAGCAGCTGTAAAAGTTCCATGTCCCTCGACTTCTACTTTAGAACCGAGTGGAATGACATCAGGGTCTACAGCTATAACCTTTTCGTCAGGATTTGCGTTTAAGTCTACGCCAGTAGCTGTTACGCCAGAGCAGCCAGCACAATTAGCTGTGTACGCTGTCGCTTCAACCTGTAATGTACGCCCTTCTGTTTCAGAACTTTGTTCAGATGCTACATCTTCTTGCTGTTCTTCTTGGGCTTGTTCGTTTGAACTGTCATCGTTACTGCTTGTGGAAACTTCAACTTCTTCTTCTGCTTTTTCTTCATTATTATCTTTACTAGATTCATCAGAGGAATCAGAATTGTAAACAGCGTTCACAAGAGCTCCAAATGTTTGCGGTCCTGCAAGACCATCAACAAGGATGTCTTTAGATTCTTGGAAGTCAATGACGGCATCGTGAGTTTTTGGACCGAATTCGCCGTCCACTTCGTTATCATAAAAGCCAAGGCTGTCTAGTTTATCTTGCAATTCTTTAACCGGCTCTCCTTCGTCTCCTTCGCTCAGGATTTCAAGAGCGCCAACGGTGTGAGGTCCAGCAATTCCATCTATAAGTAAGTTATGTTCTTCTTGATAAGATTTAACCGCATCAGCTGTTTCCTCCTCAAAGTTTCCGCTGATGTCTTCTTCATCAAGAAATCCTTCAATGTGTAAGAGTTCTTGTAACTCTTCAACTTGAGCATTTTCCTGCCCAATGGATAATTCTGTATCTCCTAATTCATTAGCATCTGTTCCTAGAGGACTTGTAAAAAAAGCAAAGCCGGCTGCTAACGCAGGAACACCTAATGCCTTCCAAGATAAAACAGTTGGTTTTAGTTTCAAGGTACAAAACCTCCCACTTCAAAGATTGAGATATTGTCGCTTTGACGATTCACATCGTATCAGTTGTTTCTATGGGAATTCAATGGAAAATGGGGCTTTTAAATAAAATGAAATGTTAATGTAAAAGGTGAAATGTTCCTATAATAAACATCGCTTGTTTTTGAGAAAATGGTAGGATTGAGCATTAAAATGGTAATAGTACAGTAGAAATGAGAACAGGGATATAGTTACTGCTGCAAGTCATACAGGATGTTTTTGAAGCAGTGGAGCTACTTTTCATAACGGCGAAAAACTATCTGTTTTTACAGTAACAGACAATTTTTAACGCAAAAGTTTTAAATAATAGTCATCGTTAGCAAATGAATTTTTTTCTAAAAAACTATGTAAGATTGATAAAGAGAGTGGAGAAGACGAAGGAGATAAGAAAGATGCCCGCTTTTGTTAGTAATAATCGGTATATACTGTACTCGGGAGTTATAGGTTTATTTTTAATTAATATTTTTGTAAGAAGTGAAATTGTTGAGTACATAATTGGACTTTTGGCCATTCCAATGCTAATTATTTCCTTTTTCAAAGCGACACGTTTATTTCGAATATTGGGTACTTTCTTTACAGGGATAAATTTATCAGCTTTACCTTTATCTCAGCACGTATTGTTAGAATACTTAGCTAAGATAAAAAAGAAGTGGCAGGATTCTTTCATCAGCCAAACTACACTGCGGGCATTTTCTGTAGCGTTAGCGTGGAGTCCAATGGAAATAATGGTAGCTATCACTATAGATACAACAGGGGTTGGATATGTGTACTACCTGTCGTGGCTGCTTATTTGTTCTTTATTTGTTCTCATCATTGATTCCTTGAGGGGGAGCATCTATTTAAAGGTCAGATGTATGAACCAGCAGGAAGCGGAATAAATCGTCCCGTAAATTTACGTTCATTAAACTACCAGGTACTTCAGTTATTTACAGCTCTTGCTGTTTTCTTAGCTATAGTCCTTCTGCTCGGCAATTGGTCAGGATTGAATTTCATCCTTACCGTCACGCTTGTAATTATACCTTTTTCTTTTATATGGGCGGCAGTAATAGGCCGCTGGCGGAGCTTTCGGGTGATTGGGTGGGAAACGTGGAAAATACGAACAAACGGTATGCAAAATTTTGCTGTTTTATTTATAACCTTAGGTTTCTTTTCTAGCAGTTTAAATCATACTCCTCTCCTTTCTTTTATTAGAGAGCCGTTTATGACAGCATCAGATTTTCCGTTTCTTACTTTTACTTCTGATTCAAATTACATATTTGCTCATGTCCATGATTGGTGTCCATCCTATAGCTACCATAGGGGTGTTGATGGAAGTTCTTCCGCCATTATATGACATGATTAATCCTGCAAGTATTGGTATAGTGTTAATAACTGGTGCCTTAGCAACTGCTTCGGTCGGCACATACGGTATTACGGTTACCATGACAGCTTAAAAAACAAAAACCAAAACCCGTATCGTATTACACTTCGCAATATGCCTTTTGCTGTTTAAATGGTGGGATAGGTACATGTATCGGGCTTTTTAATATTGTGATAGAAAAATGGGGGGAGAGAATATATGAAAGTAAGAATTGGGATTGATTTAGGAGGAACAAAATTAAGAATTGGAGCAGTACGGAATGATGGTATTCTTGAGGAAGTTAAAGCTATTTTTACACCTTCTGCCCCTGAAGAAGGCGTTCATCACATTATCGAAGGGCTGCGATCTTTCGAAAAGTATGAATTTAAGTCTATTGGCTGTGGTGCTCCCGGTCCACTTGATTCATGGAAGGGTATTTTGCTCGACCCACCTAACTTAAAAGGCTGGCATGGTTTTTCTTTTGTTAAAGAAATAGAACAGTATACAAACTTACCAGTAACTTTAGAAAATGATGCAAACGCAGCAGCTGTAGCCGAGTATTATCTTGGTGTGGGAAAAGGGGCTTCGAGTATTGTATATGTGACGGTAAGTACAGGGATCGGAGCAGGAATAGTAATGGAAGACCATTTAATCTCAGGTTTTCAAGGTTTTGCTGGAGAAGCAGGCAATATGATTATTAAATCAGATACAGAACAGCAAGGAACCCTCAACAATGGGTCCTGGGAAGCTGCTGCATCTGGCACAGCTATCTCCAGCTACGTAAAAAATCATTTTGGAAAAGACATGCTGCCTGATCATTTATTTAACGAATATAAGAAAGGTTCAGCTGCTGCTAAAAAGATAGTAGATCAGATAATAGAGGATCTGGCCAAAGGGTTTGCTAATATATATCATTTATTTAACCCTGAATTAATTGTAGCTGGGGGAGGGGTTATTAATAACAACAATTGGCTAATATCATGTCTCAATGAAAAAATAAAGGGTTTATTATATCCTAGTATGAGAGAATCTTTTAAGTTGGTATCAGCTTCTCTTGGTGAAAAAACAGGAATTGTCGGAGCAGCAATGGTTTCCAATATTAAAAGATTAGGATAAAAGGATAAAATGAACAGAGGATGTCTCAAAAAAGTTGGTTGGTCATCTAGCAACTGGAATATGCGAGACTCCAGCGGGAAAAAGGGCAGTGTGAAGACCCCGCAGTGGGCGGTTTTTGCTCACGAGGAGGCCTGAGCCGTCGCCCGCGGCAAAGAAGACACTACGAGAACGAGCAAAGTGAGTTGGAGTAGATGTCGCACTTGTGCCCTGAGGGTGAAAGCGAGTATATCCCAGTTGCGTTTGCCCAGAACTGACTTATGGGACAGCTCAGGGTTATTGCTCAGTAAAGCCATATTTTATAAAGTATTTTATGTCTTCGATCACTCCGATATCTATCAGGATAACGATAATTACGAGTAAAGCAGGTCCAAAAAGGAGACCAACTGCTCCAAATAATTGAAGCCCTGCAAATAGAGAAACGAGAACGGCTATAGGATTTAAATTCATACTTGACGAAAGCACTTTTGGTTCAATCGTCTGCCGTACAATCATGGTGACTCCATACAAAATAGCTAAGCTGATACTAAGTCCTATACTTCCAGTTACGAGAAGATATAAAGACCAGGGAAGCAAAATAGTTCCGGTGCCAAGATAAGGAAGGAACTCAGCAATACCAACGATGATAGCAAGAGTTACTACACCGTCCACTCTTAAAAGCGAAAGACCAATAAACACAATTATTCCGGTAACTGTCATAAGAATAAACTGGGCTTTTAAGTATCCAAAGACCCTGATCCACATGGCCTGATGAAAGGCATGTGTTTTTTTATACAGTTTTATTGGAACATGCTGGCGGACAGAATCCGTTATTTTCTCCCAATCTTTTCCGAAAAAATAAATAGCCAATAAAATAAACAGAAATGCAACAAGAAAAGTAGGTACACTTAAAACAATGGAGGTAAGCCCGTCAGCTATTTTTTGAGCAAATTGCCCGAGCGCTGTGCCAATTTGTGTACCGATCTCGGATATTCCTTCGTTAAAAGAAAATCCTTCTCGTTTACTGAAATTTTCTGCTGCACCACTTGCTTCTCTCCAGGCAGGCAGAATGGTTTCATTAATAAACTGCTGAATGTTACGAAACGCATCTTCCATCCAAGTAGGTGCTTTATCTGCAAATCGTTGAATTCCATCAATAATTAAAAAAGTTAAGCCTGTAATGATTCCGCCAAAAATAGATAAGCCAATTAATAATGAGGTTAAAGCAGCAAGCCCGGCAGGGAATTTAAATTTTCGCTGCAATATATGGGAAAGCGGTTTTAACATCCATGCAAATAAGGCTGCTATCCAGAATGGGTAAGTGAGCTTAAATAGTGTAATTGTTGTCCAAATGATGATAAAAACGGCTGCTGTCACCATAAAAAAACGAGCTATCATCCATGCTGTTTCTTTTTTCACACTTATCTCCCTCTTTTCTGCCTGCAGCAACTTTTCCTATTCTAATGGACTACCCTTTTATTATTTTTATCACACTTATAAGCAATATATTATTTATATTTTACCCATCTTACAAGTGAAATTACCAGTGCAATAAATAACAAGAAAAAAATTTAATTAATTTTTATAATTAGCAGGAAAGATAACAGTTTATATAAAATATTTAAAATATTCTACCGTTTATCAGGTTAAATTTAGGGGGGAAATTGAAAATGATGGACACACAGCTGCTGATACCGTCTATGCTTGAAAGAGCAGAAAAATATTTTCCAAAAAAAGAAGTGATTTCTCGTACTGCAAACGGTATTCATCATTTAACCTATAAAGAGATAGGAGAAAGGACAAGACGTCTTGCTTCTGCCCTGGAACAATTAGGAGTCAAAAAAGGAGACCGAGTAGCGACGTTTGCCTGGAACCATCACCGCCATTTAGAAGCTTACTTTGCTATTCTGGGAATAGGAGCTATTCTTCATACCATTAATATTAGACTGCAGGCAGAACATATTTCATACATTGTTAATCATGCTGAGGACAAAATCATATTAGTAGATGCAGAGTTGATTCCTCTTTTAGAAAAAGTAAAGGACTCCTTGCAAAACGTCGAAGCATTTATCGTATTATGTAACAAAGAAGTGCCTGAGACTTCTCTGCCTAATGTGTATGCCTACGAAGCGTTGCTGGAAAAAAGCAGCCCCAACTATGAATTTGTGAAAGATATAGATGAAAATGAAAATGCAGGGATTTGTTACACTTCTGCTACGACTGGAAATCCTAAGGGAGTCATGTACAGCCACCGTGGTATTGTCCTTCACAGTATGGCAATAGGGCTTGCTGACAGTGCAGCATTATCGGAAAAGGATACAATTATGCCGGTAGTGCCGATGTTTCATGCAAATGCTTGGGGTCTTCCATTTGCAGCAGTTTGGTTTGGAAGTACTCAAGTAATGCCAGGGCCTCAATTTACGCCGGGCATTTTAGCAAAATTAATAGAAGATTATAGTGTTACGTTAACTGCCGGAGTCCCTACCATATGGCTCGGATTATTAAAAGAGTTAGAGAACGGCAGCTATAAGACAGATAGTTTGCGGGCCATCATGTGCGGTGGATCCGCAGCTCCGGCAGCTATGATTCGAGCCTTTGAAACAAAGTACAATATTCCGTTCCTTCATGCATACGGAATGACAGAAACCAGTCCTCTTGTTAGTGTTGCTACACTGAAAAGCTATCAGGAAGACATTCCAGAAGATAAGAAGTTAGCAATTCGTTCTACACAGGGAATCGTTGTACCAGGTCTTGAAGTAAAAGTGGAAGGGCCGGATGGTGAAGTGAAGAAAAACGGAGAGGATATGGGCGAATTATTAGTAAAAGGGCCGTGGATCGCGAGCGAATATTATAATGATGAACGTTCTAAAGATGCCTTTCGAGATGGCTGGCTCCATACAGGAGATGTTGCAACGATGGATGAAGAGGGTTATATAAGACTAGTGGACCGCACAAAAGACCTGGTGAAAAGCGGAGGCGAATGGATATCATCCGTTGATATTGAAAACGCTATCATGGCTCATGAGGCAGTATACGAAGCAGCGGTAATTGCTGTGCCTCATCCGCAATGGCAAGAAAGGCCGCTGGCCTGTGTGGTTCTTAACGAACTGGACACACAATCTGTTACTAAAGAAGAAATTATTGATTTTATTCGTCCCGAATTTGCAAAATGGTGGCTTCCAGATGACGTTATCTTTATGAAAAAACTGCCGAAAACTTCTGTTGGAAAATTTTTAAAGCGGGCGCTTAGAGATCAATTAGAAACGCATTATACAAAAGCATAATGAGATTGGAGGAAAGATATGACTACCTTGCGGGATATATTTGAACAATCAGTAAAAAATAATTCAGATAAAGAAGCCTTAGTAGATGTACGTTTATCAAAAAGATGGACTTTTTCTCAATGGAATAAAGAAGTCAATCAACTGGCACGGGCGTTTACTAGAGCTGGGGTGAAAAAAGGCGATAGAGTGTCAACGGTTTTATTTAATACTAGTGAGTTTGCCATGACTCTTTTAGCTTGTATTAAACTTGGAGCTGTGTTTAATCCAATAAATTTTAGGCTGACCGATAAAGAAATAGAATTTATCATAAACGATGCAGAACCGCGTATTGTATTATTTGAAAAAGCAGTAGAAAACCAGATTCGTCCATTGGCCGATCTTTTTCCTAATGTCGAGTTTTGGTATATTGATGAAGATCCTCCAAGCTATGCTTACTCTTACTATGAAAGACTCTCCATAGAAGATACCACACGCCCCGAAGTTTCCTTAACAGAAGAAGACATCTATGCGATTATGTATACGAGCGGGACAACTGGAAAACCAAAAGGTGTAGTCCACAAGCACCGTGACATGGTTGATCAAAGTGTGCTTATTATAGCTTCACAACGAATCTCGGCAAAAGATAACGGTCTATCTGTTGCCCCTTTATTTCATTGTGCTGAACTCCATTGTGCTTTCATTCCGCGATTTCATTTGGGGGTAAAAAATGTATTGCTTCACCACTTTGAACCAGAAGCTGTTTTAAACACTGTTCAAAAGGAAAATATCAGTATATTTTTTGCAGCTCCTACAATGTGGAGTATGCTTATCCAGGAGAAAAAAGAGTCAATGGAATTAACTTCTCTGAAAAAAGCTTTATATGGCGGAGCTCCTATGGCTCCTGCTCTTGTAAAAGAGGTTCATAATACGTTTAATGTGCAGCTGTTTCAAGCATATGGAATGACCGAAATGGGACCCGCAATAACGATATTATCGGACGATGAACAATTAAGTAAAGCAGGTTCTGCTGGTAAACCTTTAATAAACCACGAAATTCGCGTGGTAAGAACCAGAAATGATGGAAAATTAGATCCGGATGACGAAGCAAAAGCAGGAGAGCAGGGAGAAATAATCGTGCGCGGCCCAAGCATGATGAGTGAATATTATAAACGGCCGGAAGCAACCGCAGAAGTGCTTTACAATGGCTGGTATTATTCTGGTGATGTAGGTTATTTTGATGAAGATGGCTACCTGTGGGTAAATGATAGAATAAAAGATATGATTGTAAGCGGTGGAGAAAATATTTATTCTCGTGAAGTGGAAGATGCTTTATTTGATCATCCTGGTGTTCTTGATGCTGCAGTTGTTGGAGAACCAGATGAAAAATGGGGAGAGCGGGTAATGGCTTTTATTGTAAAAAAGGAAGAATCTCTAACGGCTGAAGAGCTTGAAAGATTTTGTATAAACAGTGACCGGATTGCTAATTATAAACGTCCACGCCGATATGAATTTGTAGAAGAACTGCCGCGGAATGCCAGTGGTAAATTACAAAAATTCAAACTAAGAGAAAAAGTAATGAAACAAGAAGGTTCTTCCAAAGTATAGAGAAAGCTAAAAGAGCAGTTCCGAAAGGTGGGACTGCTCTTTTAGCTAGCGTGAAAAAGTGTAGGACCGCTGGCAGAAAGTATCATTTTTTCTAATGAGAATGTTCACTTTATCGTGAGCCTTTGCAGCATGTCGCCAATACCCCGGCATCCCTTTAAGGGCAGATGCCACTCATAATCATGGTGTGGATAAGCTATTCGTTTCATCACTTTTTCATGTTTTTTCCCGGTTAATAAAGTTATAGTGTCTGTTTTATATAAATCCTTTTCAACCCACTGCTGACGGAGAGCTTCATCACTAATGACCTTGTGCTTTGGAAAGTGAAACCCCGTATCGTAATTATCTGTTACGACATCATAGGGGAATAAGAAACCATGCCGAGCGGATAGAATCACCCATGGCCAATGATGAATCTCCGCATATTTTCTGCATTTTTTATGGAGCGTGCCTTGGTATGCATCTTTTGCATACACCGGACCGTTCTCTGGCCATACCCCATATTTTCTTTTTTCCACAGGGGATAATACAAATCATATTCATCGTTCACCGGCCTTTAAAAAACTTTTCATATGTTATAATATCTTAAAAAAATGAAAGTGTGGAGTCGGAAGATGTACGAGGAACCTATTTTTTTAGATCCGGTTTTGAAAGAAAGAATTTGGGGCGGATCGAAATTAAATGATTTTGGATATCAGATCCCATCTAGCACTACAGGTGAGTGCTGGGGAATTTCAGCTCATCAAAATGGGGCAAGCACCGTAAAGAATGGTCCATTGCAAGGCCATTCTTTAAGAGAGGTATGGAATAATCACAGGGAACTATTTGGAGATGAAAAAGGAGAAGATTTTCCTTTATTGGTCAAAGTTTTGGACGCTGCAGCTGATTTATCAGTTCAAGTACACCCGAATGATGAACAAGCTCGTCAGCTTGAACAAGGAGAGGCTTTTGGAAAAACAGAGTGCTGGTACGTTCTTGATGCAGAACCTGGAGCGAAATTGATACTAGGTCATCATGCTGAATCGAAGGAAGAGCTGGAAACCAAAATGAAAAATGGGGAATGGGATGAACTATTAAGGGAAGTGCCGATACAAAAAGGAGACTTTTATTATGTCCCAAGCGGTACTATTCATGCCATTGGTAAAGGGGCTCTAATATTAGAAACACAACAAAGTTCTGATACCACTTACAGGGTTTATGATTATGACAGGACGGATCAACAAGGAAATAAGCGAAAGCTTCATTTAGATAAGTCCTTACAAGTCACAGAAGTACCTCATCATGACGCAGAGGAAGAACGAACTATTATTTACGAGAATACGGACGGAAAAATAGAAAAGCTGATAGAGTCTCGATTTTTTAAAGTATATAACGTAAAGGTTGAAAATAAAATTGTTTCTCCGGTAGAAGGTTCTTATATATTAGCAAGTGTAGTTGGGGGAGAAGGGACTATAAAAACAGAGAACTCCACTTCAACTCTTAAAAAAGGAGATCATTTTATTATTCCGTCTTCTATTAAGAAGTATAAATTGGAAGGTAATCTTGATTTGATTTTAAGTACACGATAAATAAAAATCTAAGACCAGGAATATATGCCCGGCCTTTTTAATTAGGTAAGAAAGTATATAATTTTGCGCTTTGATGTCTAGTTTCAGCGCCCAGCCTCTCGGGGTTAAATAACCTCCAGTCATTAAAGGCAAAGAGTGCCTTTAATGACTGGAGAATATTTACCTGTCAAGGCTGACAAGGGCACTTGCGCTTTTCTTATTAGAAAAACATAGTTCATAAAAGTTGCAATAATGGCATGACTGCTGATCAGAGGTTTGTGGAAATTTTTCTAAAGGTAAAGGTTTGTTTTCAGAAGCTTCTTCTAAATAATCGGTCATCCATTCGACACTCGTTCCAATCAGTTCTTGCACCTTTTCCAGTGTTACTTGATCAAGCTGATGTTCCACAGCTTCGCCCTCTAATAAATATTCGTTTCGGATTACAATGTTATTTAAGTCGGAAATGGGGTAGGCCTGTAATAAATACAGGACATACAATGCGAGCTGGTAAGGATCTTCTTCTGACTGCTTACCTGTTTTCCAATCTACTATTACCCACTTATTATGCTCTCTATCTTTATATAGCAAATCCAGAACAACATAAACTTTTAGCTTACCAATTTCCAATATACGAAACTTTTCTGCTTCTAAAAATTCAATATTTTCATTGTATGCCAATTCTTTCATCGTTTTGCAGGATAAAAAGTGTTTCATGGTAACGTTTAAACGATGAGATATTTTTTCTATTTTATCTTTTGGCAGCTGATTGGTTTTACCGTAATATACTTCATGAAACATAGTGGTTTTTTTCGGACGCTGAACCCATTCATTATAACGACGGGTGGAGTCAATAAAGCCTTTATTTAATAGTGTTCTAACTTGTTCTGTAAGCTGAGTTTCTTCAGGAATAAAACCGGTATTTAAATAATGATCGATTACTTGTTCAATAATATCGTGGACAACCGATCCGAAATACATTTCTAGATTCGTCAAGTTTTTTAAGCGGTAGGCTTGTTTGTTCCATTCCGGGGAATCCTTGAGCCAGCCATTATGTGATGTATAGTACTGGTGGGCATATTGACGTGCGCAATGCATTAAGGTTTTATGGCGGGAAAGAGACCAAGAAAACTCGGGGTAAGTTTTTATCTCAAACAAATCTTTCATCCTTTCCTATGGATTTGTCGTATTGGTAATTATGACTGGATTGGACTGCTAAAGTAATATCCTTGAAATAAAGTGAAACCCATAGATTTAGCTTGCAAAAATTCGGCTTTAGTTTCTATTTATTCGGTAAGAAGCTCAATGTGGTAATGGGAAGCAGTTCGTATAATGCCAGAATATTTTCAGCTGTGCTGTTTTTCCAATCTACTTTTACAATATCGGTCAGAGGCAGGAAAACGTGGTTCATTTTATTTAAAATAAAATCATCAAAAGCAATGGTATAATTTTTAACCTTTAAAGCTTGCAGAATGTTTAACATTTCAGAGTCACATTCTTTATCCTCCAATGTTTCTATTGTTATTTTAGAAGGAGGCAGCAAAAATGGCACTCTTTGGATAAAAACGTGATAGGCCGAGTTTTTCTCATAAGAACTTTCTATTTTTATTGTACCAAAGTTAAGTTAATGAAAGAAAACGAAAACTGTTTATACCTATAAACGATATAAACAGTTCATTAATTTTCTAGGATAAAGGCTGTCTTTGCCCTGATTCAATTTCTTCGATGAAATGACAAGCTGCCGTATGAGTCCCATTCAAGGCGTCTGTTTGACGAAGTTCCGGTGTTTCCGTTTTACAAATTTCTGAAGCAAATGGGCAGCGGGTATGAAAACGGCATCCCGAAGGAGGATCAATCGGAGAAGGAACATCCCCTTTTAATACCATTCTCTCTTTTTGTTTCCGCGGATTTGGAACGGGTATAGCCGAGAGTAGTGATTTAGTATAAGGATGCTTTGGGTTGTCGAATATAGCCTCTTTTTCTCCGATTTCTACGACTTTACCTAAATACATTACAGCCACACGGTCTGACATATGACGGACAACGCCTAAGTCATGAGAAATAAATAAGTACGTAAGATGTAAGTCTTTCTGTAATTGTTTCAATAAGTTTAACACTTGGGCTTGAATAGAGACATCCAAAGCAGAGACCGATTCGTCACAAATGATGAATTTAGGATTTACAGCAAGTGCTCTTGCAATTCCTATTCTTTGTCTTTGACCGCCGCTGAATTCATGCGGAAAACGATCGAGTTGATGAGAGCCTAGTCCAACTGTTTCAAGCAGCTCCATCATACGGTCTAACCGCTGCGTTTTTGGAACAACGTTTTGAATAACCATTGCTTCATCAAGTATTTGGCGAACCGTTTGTCTCGGGTTAATAGAAGCGTATGGATCCTGAAAAATAATTTGCAGGTCTTTTCGTTTTTTTCTCATTTTCCGTTGATTCATAGAAAGTAAGTCTTCCCCTTGGAAAATAACTTCTCCGGAGGTAGGATCATCAAGACGCAGGATGGCTCTGCCGGTAGTAGATTTCCCGCACCCAGACTCCCCGACGATACTTATAGTTTCTCCTTCATTTACATAAAAGCTTATATCGTCTACAGCTTTCACATGATTAATGGTACGTCCGAAGATTCCACCTTTAATTGGAAAATACTGTTTTAAATTATTTACTTCCAGCAGTTTGGTAGTCATTGTTTACATTCACCTCCGGATCGCCATCCCATTCATCGGTGTAAATCCAGCAGCGCACTTCACTTCCCGAATCTGTTTTTAATAGAGATGGCAGACGCTCTTCACATATTTTACTGGCGAAAGGGCAGCGTGGAGCAAAACGGCACCCTTCAGGCATGTTATCAGGACTTGGAACATTACCCTGGATGACACTTAATTTCTCTTGTTCAATATCATGTCGTGGAATAGATTGGAGCAGGCCTACGGTATAAGGATGCTTTGGAGCATCAAATAGAGTTTGTACATCAGCGTATTCTACAACTTTTCCGGCGTACATTACAGCAACCTCGTCACAAGTTTCTGCGACTACTCCTAAATCATGGGTGATCATAATAATGGACATATGCAGTTCGTTTTGAAGTTTTTTCATTAATTCCAGGATTTGAGCCTGAATTGTTACATCTAAAGCAGTCGTTGGTTCGTCTGCAATGAGAAGCTCTGGATCGCAAGCCAGGGCCATTGCAATCATTACTCTCTGCCGCATTCCTCCTGATAATTCGTAAGGATACTGCTTTATTCTTTCTTTCGGTGAGGGAATTCCTACAAGTTCAAGCATTTCTGCTGCTTTTTTTAATGCTTGTTTTTTGTTCATTCCCTGGTGAATTTTATATACTTCGGCAATCTGGTTGCCAACTGTATAAACGGGATTAAGTGAAGTCATTGGTTCCTGAAAAATCATAGAGATTTGATTGCCCCTAATATTTCTCATTTCCCCAGCAGTTTTATGAAGCAGGTTATCACCGTTTAATTCGATCGATCCTCCAACGATCTCTCCAGGTTTTTGAATCAGCCTCATAATGGACAGAGAGGTTATACTTTTGCCCGACCCTGATTCACCTACAATTCCAAGAGTTTTTCCTTTAGGTACATTTAAAGAGACACCATCAACTGCTTTTATTTCTTGCCCTTCTACAAAGAAGGACGTACGTAAGTCAGAAATTTTGAGAATATCATCAGTCTGACTCATCTAACATTCCGCCTTTCTAGCGCATTTAACTTAAGTCAATTCGCTTGTTTAAGAAACGATAAGAGATATCCACAAGTAAATTAACAATGACAAATACAAGCGCAATTACTAAAACGGCACCCTGAACGACAGGAAAGTCTCTAGCACCGATAGATTCAACAATATAGCGGCCCAGTCCGTTGATAGAAAATACCGTCTCGGTTAATACGGCTCCCCCCAAGAGCGTTCCAAACTCCAAACCAACAACTGTTACGACAGGAATCATAGCATTTTTTAAAGCATGTTTATAAATTACATACTTTTCTTTCACACCTTTGGCCCGTGCTGTACGAATATAATCCTGACTTATTACCTCAAGCATGCTTGATCTTGTCATTCGGGCAATAATCGCAGCACCGGCTGTTCCCAGAGCAATGACCGGCAGAATAATTCTATCCGGCGTACCCCAGCCTGATACAGGCAGCCAGCCCAGGTTTAAAGAAAAATACTGCATCAGCATTAATCCAAGCCAAAAGTTCGGCATGGACAAACCAAACAGTGCGACGGTCATAATACCGACATCTAAAAAAGTGTATTGGCGGACAGCAGAAACGATGCCTGCTATTAAACCTATGAATATACTAAGCAGTGTACTATAAAAAGCCAGTTCGAACGTGACCCAAAACCGGCTTGCAACTTCCGTAGTAACTTCCCGGCCGCTGCGGATAGAATCGCCAAGATCACCTTGAAGAGCATTCATTAAGTATGTTCCGTATTGAACATGTAATGGCTCATTTAATCCTAATCGTTCTCGCATTTGCTCTACTTGTTCTTCTTTGGCAGCTTCGCCTGCTATAACTTGAGCAGGATCCCCCGGAATGAGATGCATCATAGAAAATACTAGAATAGTTACCCCAATCAAGACCGGAATTGTTTGGAAAGTTCGTCTAATAATATATTGAAACAAAAAAATCCACTCCTTTCTCTTAAGATTTCATTTTTGGATCGAGCGCGTCACGCAGGCCATCTCCAAAAATATTAAACGCTAATACGACAACCACAATAGCTATTCCAGGAAAAAACGCAACGTGGCCGGCATCCCACATGTAATTTCGTCCATCACTAAGTATCGCTCCCCATTCAGGAGTCGGAGGCTGGGCACCAAGACCAAGAAAGGAAAGGCCGCTAGCAGTAAGGACAGCTGTTGCCATTCTTAAAGTTGCTTGTACGATAATCGGTGACATAACGTTAGGAAGTACGTGCCGAAAAATAATTCTAAAGTGACTGGCTCCTAATGCTCGCACCGCATCAATATACTCGAGTTTTCTTACAGATAGAGTAGATCCTCTGACAATTCTGGCAAAAGCAGGTACAGAAAAAATTCCAACAGAAATAATAACATTATTTAAGCTGTCGCCGAGAACGCTTACAATCCCCAATGCAAGCAAAATACCAGGAAATGCAAGCAATACATCCATTATTCTCATAATAACGGCGTCTATTTTTCCTCCAAAATAACCCGAAACAATTCCAAACAACACACCGATTACAGCCCCGATCAATACGGAAAAGAAACCTATGTACAATGTAATAGACATGCCGTGAATAATACGACTGAAAATATCACGTCCATGATGGTCTGTTCCAAACCAATGTTCTGCAGATGGTCCAGCCAATTTATTAACATGGTTTTGTTCTGATGGATCAAATGGCGTAAAAAAAGGACCGATAAGAGAAACAATGACAAAAAAAAGTATTAAAAATCCTCCGACCATAGCCGCTTTATTCTTTTTCAGACGTTTAACAACATTTTTAAAATTCTCTAAGTGAGGGTTTAGGGGGGGAGTCACTGGATGATTTACTGTTGTTTCTGCCATTTCTTTTTAACCCTTTCAAAATTTCTCATATTTCTACATATTACAAAAATGAATTATATCATGATTGAATAAGATTACAATGATAAATATATTATACCAGAAAAATAGGCAAAAAGGTGAATGAATGTTCATTTATTGGTATAAAAGACCTATAAATCCCCCTTTAAAGCGGAAAAAGATTCCAAAAAGATTACAAAAAATTTTTAATTATGGGTTGATTGAAACATTTCTATAAGTTATATTAATAATGATTTTTAATCGAAAAATTACATAGGGGGATGAAGGAATGAAATTATCGCTGAATATTTTCAGAAAATTCTTTATGTATTTGTTGTTCACTGTTTCACTGACCGCTTGTGCCAGTGAACCAGATGAAGGAGGAGAAGAAGCTGGAGGAGAAGGAAATGATGCATCTGAAGAAAATGGAGAGGAAAGTGGAGAAGCATCTGAAGGCGGAGATCTGGTAATAGCTACTTTGTCAGATATAACGGGAATGGATCCGCATGGTTCTAATGATGTCCCGTCTAGTAATGTTCAGCATAATGTTTTCGAAACACTGGTTATCCAGGATGAAAATATGGAATTGCAGCCTAATCTTGCAGAAGATTGGGAACAAACAGGAGATACAACGTGGGAGTTTTATCTAAGAGACGATGTTACCTTCCATGATGGAGCAGAGTTTAATGCTGAAGCGGTAAAAGCTAACATTGACCGTATTCAAGATGAAGATGTAGCTTCTCCGCGAGCTTTCTTGTATGAAATGGTAGAAGAAGTAAACGTAGTAGATGATTATACAGTAGAATTTGTAACAGAGTTTCCGTTTGCACCGCTTCCTGTTCATCTTGCGCACAGCGGCGGCGGAATTATAAGTCCTGACGCTATTGAAGAAGATTATGCAGCCATGGAAGATGGCGAGCAGCCAGGGGACTATATTAATGATAACCCACATGGCACCGGTTTGTTTAAATTCCGGGAATGGGACAGCGGAAATGAAGCCGTTTTGGAAAAAAATGAAGATTATTGGGGAGATGTCCCGCACGTTGATACTGTCACTTTTAAAGTAACTCCGGAGGACTTAACCAGAGTTGGTGAATTAGAAACTGGTGAAGCTGATATTATTTTCCCTGTAAGCCCGAGTGACATGTCAAGAATTGAAAATACGGATGGGACAGATATGTATGTCCAAGACAGCTTAAGTCTTGAATACATTAGTTTTAACGTTCAAAAAGAGCCGTTTGATGATAAAAAGGTTCGTCAAGCAATATCGATGGCAGTAGATAAAGAAGCGATTGTTGAAGGTGTAATGGATGGTGCTGCTACGGAAGCAGTTGGTCCAATCGGAGAAAAAGTATTTGGGTTTAGTGATGAAGTAGAGGGGCTTGAATATGATCCAGAACAAGCTAAAGAATTGTTGGCAGAAGCTGGGTATGAAGACGGGTTTTCTACTACTCTATGGACAAACGATGATCGCGAAAGGCAGGATATAGCGGAAGTCGTGCAGCAGCAGCTAAAGGAAATCGATGTGGATGTTGAAATTGAAGTGCTTGAATGGGGAGCTTACTTAGACAGCACAGCAGAAGGTGAGCATGAGATGTTTATTCTTGGCTGGAGCTCAGTAACCGGTGATGCTGACTATGGTATGTATCCATTGTTCCATTCAGATAACCACGGCGATCCTGGGAACCGTTCTTTCTTAGAGAATGAAGAAATTGATGAAGTACTTGAAGAAGCACGGAGAGCAGAAGATGAAAGTGAAAGAGAAGAACTGTATAAAGAAGCTATGGAACTTCTTGTAGAAGAAGCACCGATGATTTATTCTCATCACGATGATTATTTAGTCGGGGTGAGGGATGAAGTAAAAGGTTTCTGGAAGCATCCAAACGGTATTTTTCAATTACAAGATGTTTCTATTGAAGAGTAAACAAACAAAGCCCTATCTGCAAAAAAGCGGATAGGGCTATTATAAATAATTATCTTTTACCGGTTTCGACGGGCAAAATCGACAAACTTAAATTTATCAGGTCGGTGCCGTGATTCTGTATATTGAAAAAAAGTAGTGTCTTCTAAATACACATAGTTTTTTACAACTACAATACTTGAAAACTCGTCGAGGTCTAAAAGGTTTTTGTCTTCTTCATCAGGATCTTCCACGGTAACCTCTTTTTTAGCAAAGCTGATCGTTAATCCTAAGACAGATTCCACATAGTGATAAATGGAATCGGCACAAATTTCTTTGGTTAAAGAAGGCACCATTTTTTTTAATAGAAAGTCTTTGTCATAAATAATTTTTTCTCCATCAATTTCTCGTACTCTGCCAATTTTCCAGACGGTTTCTTTATCTGGAATTAAAAATTGTCTTTTAATATCCTCATTAGGAATTGTTTCTTGAAAAGTGGTAACGATGGTAGAAACTCTTCCTTCCATATTTTGAGCTAGTTCTTTAAAGCTGACCAACCCGGAAACCGGAAATGTTACTTTGTTGATATCAAGAACAACTGAGCCTTTTCCTTGAATTTTTTGAATGTACCCATGTTCTGATAATAGTTTAAGGGCTTTGCGGATTGTTTCTCTAGAAGTAGAATACTCCTTTACTAACTGATTTTCAGAAGGAAGAAGGTTTCCTGGCCGGAAGTGTCCGTTTTTAACTTTTTCCGCAATGTTATCGTAAATATGAACATATTTTTTTTTCATATCGATCACCAAATGTTTTTTATGTTAACAAATAAGCTACTGATTCATACGGACGAAGAAGTACGTTATCTATTGTGTTGGATGAATCGTCATAATTAGATAGTAAAACACGGCTTTCCTTCTGCAGTAAATATTTAAAAGTTTCTTGAAGTTGGAACGTGGTTTCTTCCTGATAGAAATTGTTTAACACTAATAACGCTTCATTTTTGTCGGTACGGATATATGAAAAAATTTGCGGATGATCAGCCAGCAGCAATTGATAATCTCCTGTTGTAATGATTTCATATTGTTTTCGTAACTGAATTAATTTCTGATAATGATAAAAAATAGAATTTTCATCTTCGATCGCTTTTTCTGCATTAATCTCTTCATAGTTTGGTGCAACTGGAATCCACGGAGTACCAGATGTAAAGCCTGCATTGTTTTCATTATTCCATTGGACCGGTGTCCGTGAATTATCTCTAGATTTAGCTTTTATAATATCCAAAATTTCATTTTCCGGAACCCTTTTGCTTTTTAATATCTCATAATAATTAAGGGTTTCAACATCACGATAATCATCGATATTATCAAATTTGGGATTTGTCATCCCGAATTCTTCACCCTGATAAATATAAGGAGTGCCCTGCATGAGATGAATAGCAGTTCCAAGCATTTTAGCAGATTTGTTATAAAATGCACCGTCATCACCGAATCTAGTTACGACTCTTGGCTGGTCATGGTTGCACCAAAACAGTGCATTCCAGCCTCCGCCTTTATGCATTTCAGTTTGCCAGGTGGATAAAATGTTTTTTAGCTGGAGAAAATCAAAATCAGCTAAGGCCCATTTTTCACCGTTCGGATAATCTACTTTGAGATGATGAAAATTAAAAGTCATGCTAAGTTCGTTACGGTCAGGGCGTGTATATTTAATGCAATCCTCAATTGTCGTAGACGACATTTCTCCTACAGTCATGACATCATATTTAGCAAAAACATTTTCATTCATTTCATTGATAAATTCGTGGATTCGCGGGCCGTCGGTATAGAATTTACGTCCGTCTCCAGGAGCTTTACTTCCATCATCATTTGGGAAGTCCTGATCTTTGGATATTAAATTAATAACATCCAGCCGAAAGCCATCTACGCCTTTTTTAAACCAAAAATCCATCATATCATAAACATCTTTGCGAAGTTCTTCATTTTCCCAGTTTAAGTCTGCCTGAGTGACATCAAATAAATGGAGATAGTATTGACCAGTTTTCTCATCATATTTCCAGGCCGTACCCCCAAATTTCGATTCCCAATTATTAGGCTCGCTGCCGTTTACGGGATCCTTCCATATATAATAGTCACGGTACGGGTTGTTCCTTGAAGATGCTGCTTGTTTAAACCACTTATGTTCTGTAGAAGTATGATTAACTACAATATCCATGATTATTTTTAAATCTCTTTTGTGAGCTTCTTCTAATAACTTATCAAAATCTTCCATGGTTCCGTATTCATGATGAATCGAATAATAGTCACTTATATCATACCCGTTATCTTTTTGTGGGGAAGAATAAATAGGGGTCAGCCATAAAACATCTACACCTAGCTTCTTTAAGTAATCAAGTTTTTCTATAATACCTTGAATATCACCAACACCATTACCTGTCGTATCATTAAAACTCTTCGGGTATATTTGGTAAACAACAGATTTTCTCCACCATTCGTTCATGATAAACACCACCTCAAATAATTTAAAAATGATTAAATAAAGAAGTAAACCATTGTCTTCCCCCTAAGGGAAGCCAATGGTAAAACTATCCTCAGAACAGAGCGCTTATACTTCAACTTTTTTTAATTTTACATAAAGATATGTCAACTCAAACGGCACGACGATTGAGATGACCATGCCAATGGCAAAAGGGAGCCAGTATTGCGTATAAATAGAGAAGATTCCTGGAATGCCGCCGACGCCGATAGAAGTAGCAAGTACACCATTTACAGTAATGAAAACAGCGGCTACAGCTGAACCAATGACGGCACAAACAAATGGAAAACGATAACGCAAATTAACACCAAACAATGCTGGCTCCGTTACACCTAAAAAGGCCGAGATACCTGATGACAAGGACAATCCTTTAAGTTTTTCATCTCTTGTCGCTATCATAATTGCAAAGGCAGCGGCACCTTGCGCAATATTAGATAAAGCAAGAATAGGCCATAAGAAAGTACCTTCCAAGTTACTGCCAATTAATTGCAGGTCAACAGCTAGGAATGTATGATGCAGCCCTGTTACTACCAATGGGGCATAAAGAAGTCCATAGAGTAACCCGCCAACAGCTGCAAAGTTATTAAAGGTGTTTACGAAGAAATCGGTAATGACGTTACTTATTGTAAACATAACCGGTCCTATGACGATAAAAGCCAAAAATCCAGTGATCAAAAGGGCTCCTGGTGCGACAATTAACATAGATATCGCATCTGGAACTCTTTTTTTAAGGAAAATTTCTATTTTTGCTAGTACATATGAAGCAAATAAGATAGGAAGAACTTGTCCTTGGTAACCAATTTTTTCGATGTCAAAACCAAACAAATTCCAAATTGGTACTTCTCCAGCTTCTTTCGCTTCTCCGTAACCATGTGCATTCAGGAGGTCAGGGTGCACGAGGACCAGCCCCATGACAATACCTAAGAGGGGGTTGCCTCCGAATTTTTTAACGGCGGACCAGCCGATTAAACCGGGCAAAAACACAAAGGCGGTACTAGCGATGACGTTAATGATATCTGCAAGATCTGCCCATTGTGTATGAACATCTACGACGGACTGACCTTCATAAAAAATATCCGGGCCGGTAAGTATGTTATTAATCCCCAGCAAAAGCCCAGCAGTAACAATAGCTGGTAGAATTGGAATAAAAATATCGGCCAGCATTTTAACGAGTTTTTGAAGCATATTCATGTTTTGTTCTGCTGCAGCTTTTGTTTCTTCTTTAGAGGATTCTTCTATCCCTGTGATTTTTATTAGTTCTTGATAAGCTTTTTCTACTGCACCTTGTCCAATTATCACTTGAAATTGGCCGCTTGTAGAAAAAGCGCCCCTAACAATGTCTATATTTTCTAGTTTTTCTTGATCAACTTTACTCTCATCATGAAGAGCAAAACGAAGCCTTGTGACGCAATGTGTGACAGATGCAATATTTTCTTCTCCGCCTATGGCTTCAATAACCTGTTCTACAGATTTTTTTGTCACCTTAGCCATTCTTTTTTACCTCCTAGTAAACGTTTTCATAATCTCTCTAACACGAAGCGAAAAATGGAAGGAATGTAGTAAATTCCAAGAATAAATCCGCTTACATTTGAGCTTGTATATACAAATATAAAGCAATTGTAGTTTAACTTGTATATACAAATAGGTCAACCATAAATTTTAAGCAGAATGGCTTAGTTCGAAATTTTGCTCTTAGTATAGGGAGGTTATGCTAAAATATAATAGAAATTATGAGGATCGAAATAAAAGATCAACAGGAAAATGAGGTGATGTTCAATTGCAGCAATGGAGAATTTTCATCGCTTTTTTTCGTTCAAGTCTGCTCGGTTATGGAGGAGGACCTGCAGTCATTCCATTATTCCATAAAGAAGTTGTCCAAATTTTGAAATGGATGGACGATGAAGAATTCAACGATATACTGGCTCTTGGCAATACGCTGCCCGGTCCGATTGCCACAAAAATGGCAGGATTTATCGGATACAAAATAGGCGGGATTGCAGGAATGCTGAATGCTGTAATTGCCACTATATTACCGACCATCGTGTTAATGATTATATTTCTAACAGTCTTAACTTCATACAAAGATCAGCCGTGGGTTCAAGGAATGGCGAATGGAGTCCTGCCAGTTGTTGGTGTAATGATGGCTGCATTAACGTGGCAATTTTTTAAAAAAGGGAAAGAGACTTCAGGGTGGCTGCAGGTGATTATTCTTAGTTTAATAAGTATCCTTTCCATTGTTATATTTCATATTCATCCGGGTGTGATTATAGCGGGTATTCTTGTTTATGCAATACTGAAACCTGTAAAAACCGAAGACCAGCAAAAGAGAACAAGGGAGGAAGTCAATTGATTTACATAGAAATATTCCTTGCTTTTTTTTGGCCCGGCATCTTAGGGTATGGGGGAGGTCCGGCTTCTATCCCTCTTATCCAGTACGAAGTTGTAGAGCGTTATGCATGGATGTCTAATGAAGAATTCAGTGAAGTACTTGCATTTGGAAATGCCCTCCCCGGACCGATAGCAACAAAAATGGCAGGATATATTGGGTATGATGTAGCTGGAATACCTGGAGCGATTGCCGGCACCGTTGCTACGGTGGCACCTTCCTTATTTTTGATGATTGTTTTGCTCCGTTTTTTAATGAAACATAAAGAATCGCCAAAGGTAAAACGCATGAGCACGCTCGTCCGCCCGACTATTGCGGTGCTGCTTGGGATTATAGCGTGGCAGTTTATTGGAGATTCTTTTCAGCAATCTGGGGCCATTCATACGTTGTTAATAGCTGCTGCAGGCTGGTTTGCATTAGAGAAATACTCAATTCATCCGGCATTTGTAGTAGCAGGCGGTTTAGTTTATGGTGCCATTTTTCTAACTCCTTAAAAAGGTTTTATTCCTTTAAAAGAAAGGAACAGGAAACTAAAGGTGGGTAACAAGGAGGAGAAATATGGAACAAAAGTGGAGTTTGAAAGTGATGGTTTATTAAAAGGGATGCTGACTATTCCGGATGCAGATGACAATTCTCCACTACCGGCAATTGTTTTCATTCACGGCTCTGGGCCGCTGGATAAGGATGAAAATGTAAAGAAATTAAAGCTTAATGTGTTTAACCGGTTAGCAGAATGGCTTGCTGATCAAGATATTGCAAGTTTGCGCTATGACAAACGCGGTACCGGGGAAAGATCTGGATCATACCACCGTAAAGGAGTATGGGACCTAATCAGCGATTCTGTAACAGCAGTGAGTTTTCTAAAAGCTCCTCCCAAAATTGACAGCAGTAAAGTATTTATTTTAGGGCATAGTGAAGGCGGGATGATCGCACCTGAAATAGCTAGTTAAAGGTGTTATAATGCTTGCATCTACTGCCAAACCGCTCATCGAGATTTTAATAGAGCAAAGTGAACGGTTTGAACGAGAAGTGAGCGAAGGCTCTAGCTTTTTGTACAAGTTTCTTCGGTTGATGAGAGCTCATAAAAACATAAGGAAAAGGCAAGAAAAATTTCTTGAAAAAACATTACATAATAAAAAAGACTTCTACCGCAGCGGCGGGATTGCTAAGGTGAATGCGAAATGGTTTCAAGAACATCGTGCATTTAACCCTGCTGATTCAATAAAATGCTGTAAACGGAGCGTAATAAAATTGCTCGACTTACAGAAGGACCAGCTGAAGTACATGTGGTTGATAATATGAATCACATTTTGCGCCTGCAGGATGAACCAGAAACCTTATTAAATATAAAAAAATTTATAAAAGATACGGTGAAAAAGAGCTCGCGCCCCATTATTAGATATTATACAGCCATGCCTATTAAAAATATATTGGAATGAAAAAATGAAAATAGATTAGGGTAAAAAAACCAATACCTGCAATCATTATTGCAGGTATTGGTTTTTTAGAAAGAAAAATAATATTTTACATCTATAAAGCACCATGTTATATTCGTTTTTTGTGTCAATAAGGAAGTGAAAAAAGTATGAAGGAGCGAATATTATTTTAACAAATAAACAAAACAGGCAGACGATAGATTGGACGGTTTTAGGAATTAGTGGAGGACTGCTTCTTCTGTTTGTTCTTATATCATTTTTAAATTTAGAAACTATATCTGCCTTTGTAAACATTTCTTTCGAATGGTCAGTAACCTATTTTGGAGCATTTTGGCAAGTGCTAATGCTTGCTACATTTATTGCAGCTATTTGGCTTGCTTTTTCTAAATATGGAAAAATAAAACTCGGTAATAGGAACAAGCCTGAAATAAATACATTTAAGTGGATAGCTATGATTATGGCGACGTTGTTAGCAGGAGGAGGAGTTTTCTGGGCTGCAGCTGAGCCAATGTATCACTTTATGGATGCTCCGCCATTGTTTAAAAACAGGAATGACCCCACTACTGCCTTGGCCCAAAGTTTTATGCACTGGGGGTTTTTAGCTTGGGCCATATTAGGGACACTGAGTGCAGTGGTGTTAATGTACGGCCATTACAATAAGTCTATGCCTATGAAACCTAGAACCCTGCTTTATCCAATATTTGGAGAAAAATTAAATCATAATTTGGCAGGTAAAATCATCGATGCTTTTTCTATTATAGCTGTGGCTGCAGGTACGATCGGACCGATTGGCTTTCTGGGACTTCAAGCAAGCTATGGATTGCAAGAAGTTTTTGGCATACCCGATGTATTTGCGACGCAGCTTGCTATTATCGTTGGCGTCGTACTTGTGTCGACAGTATCTGCTGTCACTGGTCTATATAAAGGAATTCAATGGCTAAGCAGATTTAATGTTCGGCTGGCGCTCTTTTTATTGGTTGTTGTTTTAATTGCAGGGCCCGGCAGCTTTATTATTGACCAATATGTTGTGTCACTTGGCACATATATTGATCAATTTATTTCTATGAGCACCTACAGAGGAGAGGATAGCTGGCTTGGATTGTGGACCATATTTTTCTGGGGGTGGTTTATTGGATATGGCCCTATGATGGCTATGCTGGTCAGTAGGATTTCAAGAGGACGCACGATTAGGGAGCTTATGATAGCTGTAGCTGTTATAGCCCCTCTTGTTACCACATTTTGGTTTACAGCAGTTGGGGGTTCAGGGATCTATTTTGAAATAGAAAATCCAGGATCCGTTTCTGATGCATTAATGGAAACCGGAATGCATGCAGCTATGATTTCCATTACAGAACAATTACCACTCTCATATATAATCACTCCTTTGTTTTTACTATTAACGATACTTTTTGTTATTACAACGACAGATTCTATGGCTTTTACTATTTCTATGGGAATTACAGGTGAAGGTAACCCAAAACGAGGCCTTCGAATATTTTGGGCGGTGCTAATGGGGTTGATTGCGACCATTCTTCTTTATATTGGAGAGGGAAGCGTAGAAGCATTACAAAATTTCATTGTAGTAACAGCAGTGCCAGTTTCTATCTTACTTCTGCCAATGGTATGGCTTGCTCCGAAAGTTGCTAAAAAAATGGCACACAAAGAATAATAAGAAAAAGCTGTTTGGGTAATTAAAACCGAACAGCTTTTTTACCTAGGATAAAAAATCTTAGACAGAGGCTTTTTGTAATTTGTCTATCATTTTTAATGACCGGCCTGTCCCAATAGCGACAGCTTCTAATGGATTAGGGGCTAAATGAACTGGAACGATAATTTTTTCACTAAGCCATTCTTGCATTCCGTTTAATAATGAACCTCCACCAGAAAGAATGATGCCTTGATCTACAATGTCACCACTAAGCTCGGGCGGACAGTTTTCTAACGTCCCTCGAATGGCTTCTAGGATGTGTTCGAGAGACTCTGCTATTGCACCGTGTATCTCGCTCGAATGTAATACAACAGACTTTGGAAGACCGGTAACAAGATCACGTCCTCGAATTTCGAGAGACTCCTCCTGATGATCAGGTACAGCGTTCCCTATATTAATTTTAATATCTTCTGCTGTTCTTTCTCCAATCAGCAAATTGTATGTTTTTCTCACGTAATGAACGATATCTTCATCTAAATTATCCCCGCCGCGGCGGATAGAATGAGAGGAGACAACGCCCCCGTAAGAAATAATTCCAACTTCTGTAGTTCCTCCACCAATGTCTACAATCACATTGGCTTTTGGTTCTTCTACAGGAAGATCAGCTCCTAATGCTGCAGCCACGGGTTCTTCAATTAAGTGTACATCTTTTGCTCCGCAGCTCATTACTGCATCTCTAATTGCACGCCGTTCTACTGACGTTGAGCCGCAAGGCGTACAAACTATTACTTTAGGTTTTCTTACGGAAAAACCAACATTTTTACTCGTTTTTTTCATAATTTGTTTTAATAAAGTTGACGTTACATCGTAATCTGCAATAACCCCTTGTTTGAGAGGTCTCATCGCTACAATTTGTCCAGGCGTTTTTCCTACCATTTCTTTTGCTTCTGTTCCTACTGCCAATACTTCACCTGTATCTGTATTTAAAGCTACTACTGATGGCTCATTTAAAACAATGCCTTTTTCTTTAGTATAAACAAGAATATTCGCAGTACCTAAGTCAATTCCAATTTCAGTATTTGATATCATCATAATTCACCCTTCTTCAGGTTAATAGTTCCCACTCGTAATTTTAAAGGGAAGTGAATAAAGCAGTAAGGGTCTAATAGATTAGAAAATCAGAATCACAAGCAGGGAAGGTAGATAGATCACAGATAAAAAAGGCCTAGTTTTTGTGAAAAGAAAGGATTTAATGACTAAAGGCTTGCATTCCAAAAGGTGCAAGGGATTTACTCCTGAGTTAAAAGGCCTTATTTTGGGAAAATAAGCAGAATTTTTAAAGAAATTGTAAGTTTTTGTGGAGATGTGTAATAAAAAAGAAATAAAAGGTTCCTTTTAAGGAACCCCTTTTTCTAAGTGTACTAGTAAAGTAATTGGAGAAATTCATGTTTGTCAACTAGACCAAAATAATCTTTTAAATCAAACGAAGTGATTGCCTTTTCAAAGCATCTACTTTCATACTTTGTACCTTCTAATGCTTTTTCAATATCTGTCACTTCTTTCACTCCAAAAACGTCACCGTAAATTTTACATGCTTGAATATATCCTTTTTTTACATTAAATCGAATATCAGTCAGTCCGGCGTCAAACTTTTTAGAACGCTGAATATCAAAAGGTAAGAGTTCCATGACCGAACATTCGGCCTTTGGAAGAAAACTGGGCGTTCCCAGAAATCTTTTTTTCGTTAACTTTTATATCATTTCGTCCTGACAGCTCAGCTGGGACTCCCATGCTGTTTAAAGCTTCAATAACGGGCTGGGTGAACTTTTTAAAGTTATGAAAGCTGTTGCCGTCATCTTTAGTTAGAAAGCTGAAATTAAGATTCCCTAAATCGTGGTAGACAGCCCCTCCGCCTGAAAGACGTCGGACAACTCGAATGTTATTCTCTTCCACGTAATCTACATTTATTTCTTCAATCGTATTCTGGTTTTTGCCAATAATGATTGAAGGCTCATTTATATAAAATTAAGTAAGTATCTTCTTGATCGAGATCCATATGTTGTAAAGCAAACTCTTTTATTGCAAGGTTAATATGAGGATCAGTAATACCTTGGTTATCGATAAAGCGCATATTAATACCCTCCAGCAAAAAGTTATTTTTGTCTTTGCCATAACTATAATATATATTTCATGTTGTTGAATATAAAAGATATAAGACGATTAAAGGAGTATATCTTTATTTTCTTCCTGTAAAAAAGAATGCTTCTTTATCATCATATCTCAATAGCTAGTAAATGAATGAATTGAATTTGGTACATCGAATAAAGACTATTATAATAGAATTAACTAGAAAGAAGAAAGTTGGGGGAAAATGAAGCGGCTGCTTCTTATTCCATGTTCAATATTAATTGGATTTTTTCTGCATTTAAATAGTGTTGAAACGCTGTCGGAAGAACCATCCCTAACTGAGACGGAGGAAACTTCCACAGCTCCTTCTGTACATATTGATTAAAAACGGTGCCGATAAATTAGTATCGTTTTTATTTTTCAGTCGATTTTAAGCTTCCGGCACCCAGCAGTTTAGCTCAAAGGGTAAGGGGCTCTGCGGAAAAAATTAATGTTTTCTAATATAATCCTGGCAAATAACCAGGATTTTTTCTTTTTGCATTGACTTTTTCAGACATACTATCTAAAATACTGTTTAACAAGTAAACATACAATCCTTATAAACATACTATGAATTAAAAATGAAAAACAAATGGGGCAATCCAGTTAACGAAAAGGAGGTAAGCTATGCTGACCTATCAAACTGCTGATAATACCCGGTTAGAAGAGGTCAATGAACAAGTGCTGGCTAGAAAAGAAGCTCTTGATGTTATTCGCTGGGGATATGATCAATATGGAAAAGACTTAGTTTATGCTTGCAGTTTCGGAGCAGAAGGAATTGTCTTAATTGATCTAATTAGCAAAATCAAATCAGATGCTGACATTATATTTTTGGATACAGATTTTCATTTTAAAGAAACGTACGAACTTATTGCCAGAGTAAAAGAAAAGTATCCATCGTTAAACATTAAAATGTTGAAGCCTGAATGGACACCAGCAGAACAAGCAGAAGAAGAAGGGGATCGTTTATGGGAAACCAATCCTGACCGCTGCTGTCAGATTCGTAAACTTAAACCTCTTGAAAACGAGTTGAATAAGTATAGTGCCTGGTTGTCTGGTTTAAGAAGAAATCAATCCCCAACACGCCAAAATACACAGTTTGTAAATAAAGATGAGCGTTTTTCCTCTATCAAAATTTGCCCGCTTATTCATTGGAGTTGGGAGGATGTATGGATGTATATCGAAACATTTAAGCTTCCTTACAATCCTCTGCATGATCAAAATTACCCGAGTATCGGCTGTGTCCAGTGTACAGCAGCTGTACTGGAAGGGGAAGATTTAAGAAGCGGGCGCTGGTCTGGCCAAGGGAAAACAGAATGCGGTTTGCATAAATAATTATTAATAAAAGGGAAGTGAGAATTATGACTTTAAGCGATCCTCATGGTGGAACTTTAATAAACAGAAAAGATTTTTCTAAGAACACAGCAAGTATCACTGCTGCGATTGAGCTGGATGATATTGCAGTATCTGATTTGGAATTGATTGCAAACGGAGCTTTCAGTCCATTAACTGGATTTTTAAACAAGAAAGATTATGAATCTGTCGTGGAAACAATGCGCCTGGCTGATGGCACGGTGTGGAGTATTCCGATCACTTTGCCGGTGAAAGAGGAAACAGCCTCCCTCCTTGCACAAGGAGACGAGGCACGGCTCGTATACGAAGGAACTACCTACGGAACGATTGTAATTGAAGAGTTATATACCCCGGATAAAGAAAAAGAGGCTGCTAACGTTTATAAAACAACAGAAGATGCTCACCCAGGGGTGAAGAAGCTGTATGAGTGTCCAGATACTTATGCAGCTGGAGCAGTGACCTTAGTAAGAGAAATACCTCATCAACAGTTCCAGACATATTATCTCGATCCTGCAGAAACAAGAGAAACTTTTGCCCAAAAAGGCTGGGAAACAATTGTTGGTTTTCAAACTAGAAATCCTGTCCACCGTGCTCATGAATATATTCAAAAAACCGCTCTAGAGACAGTAGACGGATTATTTTTAAATCCGCTTGTGGGAGCAACAAAAGCTGATGATATTCCAGCGGATGTTCGAATGGAAAGCTATGAGGTATTATTAAAAGATTATTATCCGCAAAATCGGACCTTCTTAGCTGTTTTTCCAGCAGCGATGAGATATGCAGGGCCGCGTGAAGCCATCTTTCATGCGATGGTTCGTAAAAACTATGGCTGCACTCATTTCATTGTTGGAAGAGACCATGCAGGGGTAGGCGATTACTACGGAACCTATGACGCTCAACATATCTTCCGGAATTTCACAGCAGAAGAATTAGGAATTAAACCGTTGTTCTTTGAACACAGCTTCTATTGCAGTAAGTGTGAAAACATGGCTTCTGCCAAAACCTGTCCGCATGGTAAAGAAGAGCATGTTATCTTGTCAGGAACGAAGGTCAGAGAAATGCTCAAAAACGGAGAGCATCCGCCCGCTGAATTCAGCAGACCAGAAGTAATTAAAGTATTAATCAATGGCATGAAAGAGACCGTATCATAGTTTCATATTAATTTAGGAAAAGAGGGGCAGTATCAAATATGGGAACTAAAAATATCGTATGGCATGACGCTTCTGTTTCCCGAGAAGAAAGAAATAAAAAAAATGGACATGAGAGCTTTGTGTTATGGTTTACTGGATTATCTGGATCGGGAAAATCTACGTTGGCTAATGCCGTTTCCAGAAAATTATTTGAAAATGATAAGCAGACTTATGTATTAGATGGCGATAACGTGCGTCATGGTTTAAATAATGATCTTGGATTTTCACCGGAAGATAGAAAAGAAAATATCCGGCGTATAGGAGAAGTAGTAAAATTATTTGTTGACAGTGGTCAAATTGTCAGTACGGCTTTTATCTCTCCGTACCGTGAAGACAGACAACAAGTTCGTGATCTCCTGGCTGAAGGCGAATTTATAGAAGTTTATGTAAAATGCAGCTTGGAGACTTGTGAAGAAAGAGATCCAAAAGGCCTTTATAAAAAAGCACGAAATGGAGATATTCCATCTTTTACAGGTATCACCTCTCCATATGAAGAACCGGAAGACCCCGAAATCATTGTTAACACTGAGGATTATGCTATCGAGGAAGCGGCTGATTTATTAATTGATCATCTAAAAGAAAAACAACTTTTCTAAGCCGTAGAGCTTTCAATTGGTTATTAATGAATGGCAAAAGAGGACAGGAGGATAAAGAATGAAAGAAGGAACAGTTTATTTGGTGGGAGCAGGACCCGGTGACGCAGGTTTAATTACTGTTAAGGGAGAAGAATGCCTGCGTAAAGCAGATGTTGTTCTTTATGATCGTCTTGTTAATCCTCTTTTGCTTGAGAAAACAAGGGAAAATGCAGAACGTATTTATTGCGGAAAGCTGCCTGACCGCCATCATCTTCGTCAAGAAGCCATTCAGCAAATAATGATTGAAAAAGCAAAAAAAGGACTTCAAGTTGTTCGATTAAAAGGGGGAGACCCTGGAATATTTGGCAGGTCAGGTGAAGAAGCTAATGCTTTGGTGGAAGCCGGGATTTCATATGAAGTAGTTCCGGGAATAACATCTGGAATCGCAGCTCCCCTTTATGCTGGGGTACCGGTAACACATCGGGATTATTCTGGAAGCTTCGCCGCTGTTACCGGACATAGTAAATCAGAAAATGGACAACCCTCGCCAAATTGGAAGGCATTGGCTAAAGGTATCGATACCATTGCATTTTATATGGGGGTAAAGAATCTTTCAACTATTGCAGAGAAGTTAATCTATTTTGGAAAGGCAGAGAATACTCCAGTCTTGATAATAGAATGGGGTACAACCGGAAGGCAGCGAGTGGTAGAAGGTAATTTATCTACTATTTCTAAAACAGCCGAAAAAGAACAAATTCAAAACCCTGCAATTACACTAGTTGGAGAGGTGGCAGCTCTGCGTAAAGACCTGTCATGGTTTGAACATAAAGCTTTACACGGAAGATATGTATGGGTGGTGAAAACTTCTCCACAGCCAGGCAGGATTGGCGACGTCTTAAGAGATAACGGCGCAGAGGTATTAGAGGCACCTCGTTTTATAGAAGAATCTACTAATTTACAATTACCAGAAAAAATAAATCATTATGATTCTCTTACCTTTTTATCTGATGAAAGTGTGCCGCTGTTTTTTGAAGCATTAAAAAAACAAAGAATAGATATCCGTAATTTGCCAAAAAAAATGTATGCCCGCTCTAAACGTACGAAAAAGAAACTGGAAAAGTATGGAGTTTTTCCAATAACAAAAACAAAACAGACTGTGGAGGATAAATGTTCTTTGCTTATTGGTAAAAAAGAAGATTTACCTGATAAAACAAATAATAAAGACCAATGGATAAGTCATTCACTCAAGATAAGCACTCAAACTCGAAAGACAACAGGAAGACTTATAAGTGATAATCTGATTAACACGATTGTACTTCCTTGTGCAAAAGCAGTGGATACTCTTCTTATTGAACTGGACGCTTTAGGAGTCCCTGCAGTAGAATGGTTAAAAAACAAAACAATTATTTGCTATGGGCCGCAAACCAAAGAAGCAGCTCAATCTGCAGGCTTAAATGTCTACAGTACATTATCTAAACCAGAAAGGGAAGAACTACTAAAAAGTATTTCCTTATAGAGCTGCAGTGCTTGCATATTTGTTAATAAAGGGTGATCCTATGCAAGGAGTACTTTATATTGGCCACGGAAGCAGAGTTAAAGAAGGAAATGATCAATTAAAAGAGTTTGTAGATTCGGCAAAAAGAGACATCCCTATTCCTGTTCAAGAAACATGTTTTTTAGAGTTGGCGGAACCTTCCATTTTGGAAGGAGCGCGCAGGTGTGTAGAACAGGGAGTGGATTCTTTAGCTGTGGTTCCTGTTCTATTGCTAGCAGCTGGTCATATCAAAAAAGATATTCCGGAGGAACTGGCCGAGGTAAAACGTCATTACCCAGAGCTCTACCTTCAATACGGAGAACCATTTGGTCTCGAAGCAAAAATACTTCAAGTATTGCAGCAGAGACTCGAAAAATTGGGATGGAAACCTGAACAGTCTGCTGATATTCTGCTCGTTGGCCGCGGAAGCAGTGATAAGCAGGCTATTAATGATTTTCTTGTAATTGCCTCACGTCTTAAAGAAGCAGTTGGAGCAGATCAGGTAGATACAGCTTTTCTTGCTGCTGCATGCCCAACTTTTGATGAAGGCCTTGCAAAAATGAAAGAAAGCTCTGCAGCTCACGTGTATGTGCTTCCTTATCTATTATTTACTGGTGTTCTTATGCAGGAAATGCAGCAAAAAATTGATATTGCTAATCAAGAAAGTACTGCCAACATTCACTTATGTGACTTTTTAGGATTTGATGAACAGCTAATTACAATACTGAAAAAGCGAACAGAAGAAACGCTCGAACTCCCAGAATTCTTGCCGGGCAGGGAAAAGTATGTTTAATTTCCCTGTTTTTATTGATCTTGAAAGTCAGGATGTAGTGGTAGTAGGCGGCGGGAATGTAGCTAATAGGAAAGTAAAGAAACTATTATCGGCTTCTGCAAACGTAACTGTGGTAGCACCAGAGCTTCACTCAGAATTAAAAGGCTTTTATGCTAACAGAAAGATTCATTGGATAGAAGAGCATTGTAAACCTGAACACTTAAAATCTGCTTTTATGATCATATCTGCTTCTGGAAATGAAGAAGCACAACATATTATCAACAGTACGGTTACTTCTCATCAATTAGTAAACGGGGCTGATAACCCTTCTATTGGAAATATATCTTTTCCTGCTTCTTTTGAAGAAGATGATTATCATATTGCTATATCCACAAAAGGAAAAAATCCATCTGCAGCTAAAAAATTAAAGCATCGACTTCAAAAATGGCTTCAATTAGAAAACAAAAAATATTAGACAAAAGGCTTCCTTTTATGGGAAGTCTTTATTTGTATTGCAGTTGATCCGAAATGAATATGGACGCATACTATATCAAATAACTTTCCTTGCGGCAAAATGCAAGGCAAGAGATAATAAAAAGAGAAGCTTTTTATAGAATGGGGGAGCAGGATGAGAAACTTGACAGAAGCGGAAAAGCTAGCAGATCTTTCTCCTAAAAAACTATTTCAATCTATTTCTCTATCAGAAGATATGTCTGAAAGTTTAGAACGGATAACAAATACATTAATGAAAATACCTAGTGTGACAGATACGAAGGGTGAAAAAGTCATCGCTGATTATTTATTCCAATTTATCAGTGAGTTTCCATATTTTAAAAGGCATCCGGCTCAAGTATGGGAGCAGCCTTTGCCTAATGATAGCCTGCACCGTAAAAATATATTCGCTTTAGTAAAAGGCGAGAATGTTTCTTCAAACAAAACGGTAGTGTATCACTCTCACCTGGATACGGTAGGTGTCAAAGACTTTGGTTTTTTAAAAAAGTATGCATTTGATTCGGCAAAGCTCTCTCAGTATTTTGCAGACTCAAGTATAGATAGGGTTTTAAGAGACGAAGCAAAAAGCGGCGACTGGTTGTTTGGGAGAGGCTCTGTAGACATGAAAAGCGGAATTGCTGTTCATCTGATGAACTTGTTTTCTTTTAGTGAGCAGACAGAAGAACTGAATGGAAATATTCTACTTCTGCTTAATCCTGCTGAAGAAAATGATCATTCTGGAATAATGGAAGCAGTACGGGAGTTTGGCAGATTACAAGAGGAAAAAGCACTGGAATTATTGCTGGCTGTTAATAATGATTACACTACCGCTCTCTATGATAACGATCCTAATAGATATATTTATACGGGTTCTGCTGGTAAAATTCTCCCTTGTTTTAGTATTTTTGGAAGAGAAGCACACGTAGGAGAAACCTTATCGGGTATTGATCCAACGTTTATTTCATCTGAAATAAACAGCCGCATTAGCTATAACATGAATTTAACCGAACGGATGGAAGGGGAGCTTGTTCTGCCCCCAACTTGTTTATACCAGCGGGATAATAAAGATTCCTATAACGTGCAGACGGCACTTAACAGCAGATTATACTTCAATTATTTTATTTATAAAGAAAGCCCTAAAAATATATTAGACGCCCTCATAAAAGAAACCAAGGAGGCATGTGAAGAAGTTAATAATCACATGAAAGACCAACATCGCAATTTTTTGGCTTATACTCATATGCCTGCTTCCGAGCATATTGACTGGGAAATTGAAGTGTTGACTCTAAAAGAATATTATAGCCGTTTAGAAGGTAAAGGTATTTCTCCAAAAGAGCTGTGGGATGAGGTCTTAAAAAGTAGTGAATCTACGGATAAAAGGGAACTGTGCTTTGAGTTAGTAGAAAGGCTATATGAAGAAGACCCAGATAAAAAAGCAGTAGTAATATTGTTTTTAGCTCCACCATTTATCCCTTATAATCATTTGGATGAAGGACAAAGAAAAGAAAAAGAAATACTAGATCTTTTACAAGAAACAATGGAAGAAGCCGAAAGAGAATCTGGGGAAACCTTTGTAATGAAACGCTTTTTTCCGTTTTTATCGGACAGCAGTTTTTTGTCATTGAAAGAAACTGGTGAAGAAGCGAATTATTTGTCAGACAACTTTCCAGAAATGGAAAAGATTTATCCTATTCCGATGCAAACGATTCAAGAGTTAAATTTGCCTGCCATAAACCTTGGCGTTTATGGTAAAGATGCTCATAAACGTTCAGAGCGATTGTTTAAACCATACAGCTTCAATACGCTGCCGGACTTGATTCAAAAAGTAACGCTAAAAATACTCAATCACGAGGAAACAAAATATTGAATAGAGGGACATTCATGTATCCAACATAAAGCACATTGGAAAAAAGGAAGCTGTTTATGAGGGTGATGCCCCCGATAATAATTACGATAATTACGAAAATTGGAATGTATAGCATGAATATGTTCGATACCATGATGACAGGAAGAGCAGGGCCAGATGAGCTGGCTGGTGTTGCCATAGGTGCGAGTATATGGGTGCGGGTGATTACTGGTTTTAGGCTGAGTGGGCTTCCACTAGGTTATGGATTATCGAATATAAATACGATTGGACCATTTTTGCTACTGGATTGGTTTGATTACTGCTTTAGCATGTGTGGCAGTAACGATGCTATTTAGGCTCAGGTATATTCAAAAGCCAGCGGAAATTTTAATCGAAAAGAAAGAAGGACCTGTTAATGAGAGTATTATTGTTTGCCGGAGGGACATTATTTCCGGAAGCTTTTCAGGAAATTAAAGAAAGTGACATATTAGTAGGAGTAGATAGCGGGGCATGGGCTTTATTGGAACATGGATTTTCTCCAGCTGCAGCTATTGGTGATTTTGATTCTGTTACTATGGAACAAGCTGAATATATTAAACAGCACTCCAAAAAAGTATTTAGTTGTGATGCATTTGATAAAGACAAAACGGATACGGAAATGGGTCTGGAATTTGCATTACATAAAAAACCGGATAAAATAATAATGTTTGGGGTGACCGGAACAAGGCTTGATCATACTTTTGCAAACATATTTCTTTTAGAAAAAGCTTTGGACAAAGGAATAGAGGCCGAAATTACAGATCCGCAAAACAAAGTTTCGTTAGTGAATCGATATAAAAAAATAGAAAAAGATACGTATACTTTTGTTTCCTTCCTTCCTGTATCCTATAAAGCGGCAGGAGTTACATTGAATGGTTTTTTATATCCATTGAAAGACGCTGTGCTGATTCGAAAAGAAACCTTAGGAATAAGTAATAAAATTACTGAAAAAGAAGCAGAAATATATGTAAAAAATGGAGTGCTGCTTGTGATAAAAAGTAAAGATGGGAAAGACTGACACTCCTTTTATTACAATTTAGTATTGCACCAGAGTTTAATGGCCCTTATACTTTAATTTGGCAGAGAGCTAAATGAAAAAAAGGGGTCTATTTTTATGATAACCGTTATTATTTCTGTACTTGTAATGATAATTCTAAGTCTTTTCCGCGTAAACGTTGTGCTGGCTATACTTGCTGCTGGTATTACAGCCGGGCTGATGTCTGGTTTAGGCCTGAATGAAGCACTGGATCTGTTGATTATCGGAATGGGAGGCCAGGCGGAAACAGCTTTGAGTTATATCCTTCTTGGGGTTTTTGCTATGATGATTGGCTACTCCGGAATAACGGGGGTCTTAGTTTCCTCTCTTGTACGTGTATTAAAAGGAAAACGCGGCTTTTTAATTATGGTAATAGCCGCGGCTGCTTGTTTGTCTCAAAATGTTATTCCCGTCCATATTGCTTTTATACCAATTCTTATTCCTCCGTTGTTAAAGTTGTTTGATGAAATGAATATCGATCGAAGAGCTGTGGCCTCAGCATTAACATTTGGTCTAAAGGCACCTTATGTTATGCTTCCTGTCGGTTTTGGTTTTATTTTTCATAACACCATTGCTCAAGAAATGGCAGCAAGCGGTATGGAAATAGAAGTAAATGATATTTGGAAAGCTATGTTTATTCCAGGGCTTGGAATGATTGCCGGTCTGCTCATTGCTGTTTTTATTACGTATCGCAAACCAAGACAATTAGAAAAAGAACCTAAAGCATCTATTGATCCATCAGGCTATCAACAAGCGGATGCTTCTAAATTCACCTTAAAACATACTCTTACAATTATAGCAGTCTTAGCAGCTCTTATTATTCAAATCGGGATGGATTCTCTTATATTTGGGGCATTAAGTGGTATTATTCTTATGTTTATTTTTAAAGTTGTGCCATTCCGCCATGGTGATGACATGGTTAATGATGGTGTGAAACTGATGGGAATGATAGCTTTTGTTATGTTGATTGCCTCTGGTTTTGCAAATGTTTTAGAGGAAACAGGAGCTGTAGATGACATGGTGGCAAATGCTGTTAGCGTAGCAGGAGGAGCGAATATAATTACAGCCGCTATTATGCTGCTGGCCGGTTTGGTCGTGACAATGGGTATTGGTACTTCTTTTGGTACGATTCCGATTTTGGCAGCTTTGTTTGTACCGTTTTGTATGAGCGTTGGTTTTTCCCCTCTTGCTACGGTTGCATTAATAGGAACGGCAGGTGCCATGGGTGACGCAGGTTCTCCGGCTTCTGATAGTACGCTTGGCCCTACATCTGGTTTGAATGCGGATGGAAGGCACCACCATATTTGGGATACTTGTGTACCAACATTTATTCATTACAATATACCATTGTTTTTATTCGGATTAATAGCTGCAGTTATATTATAATGAGAACACCGTCTAATGATAGGCGGTGTTATTTATAACATAATTAGAAAGGTCGAGGACAATGGGGATTAAAAGAATTTATGATGCCTGCCGCTTTTGGTTATCGATTAACAAAATAGAAGAAATTGAGAAGGAAATAAAGTTACAGCCAATGACAGAAATTAAAGACGTGAAACGGAAAGATCAGGAATATGAAATTCACTGCCAACAATAGCAAAAGAACGAACGGTTTACAAAAATGGAAGATAAAGTTATTTTAGCGACAGGTTACAAGCCAAACATACCGTCGTGGATAGAAAAATGAAAGATAAACACTTGTTTTTACAGATCAGCGATCTCACCATATCTATACATTGACTAATTTAGATCATTCACACGGCACAGCCGCAACTAATTTAGCTCTATCTGTTTTAAGAAACCAAACAATAATTAATGATATATGATACGATACAATTTTTCAGCAGTTTTCTTTTGAATAAGGAAAATGCATAATTTTTTATAAAACCGCACAAACTTTTAGCAGTCAACTTATCTTTCTTTTTGTGCGTGTTCGGAAGAAATTGTGAAATGGTGAAATTTTTGTTACCGGCAGCACAAAAATATTAAACATCATAAAGGAGGAGTTTTAATGAATAAGAAGTTACTTTACTCTGTTTTGGCAGGTATATTGGCTGTTAGTGTATTGGCTGCTTGCGGTGGAATGGAAGAAGAAGATCCGGCAATGGAGGATGACACTGGCGGCGAAGAAGATGTAGAAATTGAAGACGATGCAGAAAACGGTGAAGGCATGGAAGAAGAACAAGATCAAGGCATGGAAGAGGAAGAAGAGGAAGAATAATAATTACATTTCATTCAAAAGGGCCCTTTTTAGGGGCTCTTTTTTATTATTAAAAGTCAAAGGCTTACTTGAGCAGCAATGTTAAAATGGCTCTATTATAATTGTTGGGGTATGAAAAAATTTAGACATAAAAAAACACGCAAGCTCCAAAATCCTTTACACTTGAATTGTCCAAGAAACAAGAAAAAGATTGGAGTTGCGTGTAGATGCATTT
>NZ_JBHFQG010000035.1:0-37194 GCF_041949975.1 Alteribacillus sp. JSM 102045
TGACAAGGTTGATAGGTCTGAGGTGGAAGCGTGGCGACACGTGAAGCTGACAGATACTAATCGGTCGAGGGCTTATCCAACACAAAGGAAAGCGCCTCGGTGGCTCGAACATTCGTTATGCAGTTTTGAGGGAGCAATTCCCCATAAAAAGGAAAGGATCCCAGAGATCCGAAGCCTGGTGACGATAGCGAAGAGGTTCCACCCGTTCCCATGCCGAACACGGAAGTTAAGCTCTTCAGCGCCGATGATAATGAAGGGGCAGCCCTTTGTGAAAGTAGGACGTTGCCAGGCTTTATTTATATAATTTTAAAATATTTTTAAAAATCAAGTTGTTTAAGTGAAGTTCTCTTACATAAGCTTCCTTAGCTCAGTCGGTAGAGCGCATCCATGGTAAGGATGAGGTCAGCGGTTCGAGCCCGCTAGGAAGCTCCATACTTATCTTTGAACCACGCGGGTTCCAGGCTTTTCCTGGGGTCCGCGTTTTTATATTCTTTCTATGGAAAGTTATCGAATCATATCAGAAAGGGCATTTTGTTTTTTGAAATCGTATCGTGTACCACCATAAGATGAACAAGTTCATAAACATGTTATATTAATTATAAAAAAATAGATTAAAATAAAAAAAGCATCCCTAAACGGATGCTTTCTTATTTTTTCTTGAAAAATAAGAGAACGGCTCTATGAGAGGCTGTGTCACTTTTTTAACTATTGCTGAAGATAAGATAACAGTAAATATGATACATCCTATGGCCAAGAGACCTACTTCAAATACTGTATCCATGCCGTCATAAAATTCCGTGTCACGTAAATAGCGGAAAATGAAGCCATGTAACAAATAAACATAAAGAGTGTTTTTTGCGTACTCGGACATAGGACGTTTTTCTTGTGGAACGAAAGCTAAAAAAGCGATAGAAACAGCAATAGTAACTAAATAAGCAAGTAATCTGAACACTCCGCCAGCTGCCATGTTATCAAAACCCATAGCTTGATATGATTCATTGCCGTAAAAAAGCTCATAGGGTATATCGTAAGCGTAATAATAAAAAACAACAAAGGTTACAACAAAAACAGCTACCCCAAGTATTTTTATTCTCGCATGAAACAAAAAATCAAAATGGTGGCGTTTCATAAAATACCCGGCTAGAAAAAAAGGAAAGAAGACAATTGTTCTAGATAGACTAAATAAAGAGGTTGGCTCACCAAACCCAATAGCAATTCCAAGTGTAGTCGCTATAATTATCATATACGGACTAAATTTAAACAAATGAATGAGGAAATAAAACGAAAACAAGGTAAGCAGAAACCATAGCGACCAATGCGGTTCGAATATGGGGACTTTCAAGTCGTCCCCCATTACATCATAATAAAAAAACGTGTAAATCACTTGAAAAATTATATAAGGAACGAGAAGTTTTTGAATCGGTTTTATAAATTCTCGTTGCTGCACTGCTTTTTTTGCAAAAAAGCCTGATATAAATAGAAATAACGGCATATGAAAACTAAAAAGCAATAAATATAAACCCCTGCTGAATTGATGCCATTCGATAAGGGGAGTGATGGCATGACTGATAACTACAAGGGCTATAAGTAAAAATTTGACGTTATCAAAAAAATAGTCCCTCTTTCCGGATATGTGGGAAGGGGAAGATGAGGATGTCATCATATATTCACCTGCCTGTGTCTTCTGCTCTTAGGACAGTATAGACAAACAAAGAGGTTTGCCGCAACCCAAAAGCTTGTGTAAAACTATGGGTGAAACATGGGAGAATATAGAAATGCAGAGTAGGTTTATTACTTGCTTTCCCTTCTCCTCCGTACAAAACATTTTTTCTGTCTGTTACCGTCAAGTGTGGCCGCATGAGCCAGGATTCCCATTAACATGCAGACTCCTGCTTCTGTCCTTTTATGTTTCGAGTATGTACAATGCTGCTTCCTGCATGTACGGTGAGCAATTGCTGTCTCATAAGCTTATCACAGCAGGAAAAAAGTACACTTCTCTAGAATACTACAAGTAGGAATTTTCACAAAAGTCAGATAAGAAGAGGGAGGAATAGAATATGTCCATACAATACGAAGATCAGTCGGTTACGGTTTTTGAAAGCGCCTTGAATCAAACGACTTCAACTGTTGCCGTGACAAAAGATATTATATTAATAATTGATCCGACGTGGCTTCCAGAAGAGGTTCATACAATACAAAAGTATGTAAAAGAAAGAGATAATGGACAGATGAAATATTTACTTTTTACTCACTCGGATTTTGATCATATTCTTGGATATAATGCTTTTCCAGAAGCTGTTACCATTGCTTCAAGAGGTTTTGTGGCTCGTTCTGGGAAAGAAGAAACGGTTAAAAAAATACAAGATTTTGATGATCAGTATTATATCCGGCGTCCTTATATCATTGATTATCCAAAAATTGATATAATTATTGATTATGATGAACAAACCATTGAAGTGGGTGAATCGTCTATTTCCTTTTATCTGGCTCCAGGCCATCAAGCAGACGATGTTTTTGCAGTTATTAACAATTTAAATGTATTGATATCCGGTGATTATTTAAGTGATGTGGAGTTTCCGTTCATCCATCACAATAGTGAAGCATATAGCAGAACACTTGATAAAGCGGAATCGATTATAAGAGAAAAAGGAACTGAATTACTTATCCCCGGCCATGGAAAAGCAACAGCAGATATAAAAGAGATGAAAGATCGTGTGGAAGATTCACGCTGGTATATTCAAGCTTTACGAAAAGAAGTAAACGAGACAGATGCCTACGAAGTGCTGCAGGCTTTTGTTGACAGCTTTTCTTTTTCAAGGTTTCTTGGAGAAATGCATGACATGAATATCGAGCAAATCAAGAAAGAAGAACAGCAAAACAGTTAAAAAACAGGTTATTAACATGCCGGATCTACAAGAAATAATACTTTGGCTGCTCGCCGTTTTTATGATAATAGGAGCAGTGGATAAAGCATTAGGAAATCAATACGGATATGGGGAAGCTTTTAAAAGAGGTTTTGCCTCAATTGGCCCGATTGCAGTTGTGATAATTGGAATGATTTCACTTGCCCCAGCAATAGCTGAAATTCTCCGCCCCGCAGTTGTACCGGTTTACCGTTTTCTTGGTTCAGATCCTGCGATGTTTGCCACCAGTTTATTGGCTCTTGATATGGGCGGATAAGCTCTTGCAGAAGAATTAGCAGAATCGAAAGAGTCTTCTCAATTTACAGGAATTTTACTCGGTACTATGTTAGGACCTAACGTTGGCTACTGCTGTAGTCATAGTAGAAGCCTTAACAGGATGGTCCATTGTGCCTGGAATGAGCCGCCAGAAGAGGGGATTCTGGTGGTTGGCTCCATTGGATTTGTATTAGCTGGAGCTTTTCCATTAGTACATTTTGTACAGAAAAGGTGGAAAAATAAAAAATTCCGGTTTGGTGAACGTTTTTTCATGAATGAAACGGCTCTATCGGGATGGGTATCATCTTTTGCTCATGTGATCCCCATGTTCGCATTAAGTGAGGAAATGAAAGAAGAAGGAAAGATAATGAATTTCGCGTTTGCTGTCAGCGACTTTAACTTTCACCATCCCTGTAGCTCTCACCATGATAAAAAAGCAGATCAGTATGCGATGACAAAAGGAACATTAGCTGGGATTGCAACTATTCCTGTGGGATTGTTATATAGTTATTGTTATCGGATTATGAAAAAGCCAGCAATCATGGTGAAAGGATTTCAACGCTTTGGTACAGCAGTTGTAGTCTTAGCATTCATCCTTGGCGGTCATCTAGCTTTTACAGCGGCAGTAGACAAGGATATGATCGTTCCGATGTTAATTGGAAATTTTTCAGGGGGTATAGCAGCAATGGCAGTGGCTTATTGGATGATAAAAAAATTACAGGCCTCCTAAACTAGCGGTAACGACTGTACTAAATGGATAAATTTTTTATTTATTGTAACCTTTGCCTTTTTTCATAATGAAAAATATAATAGTAATGAAGTACTGATAATATTCATCTTAGAATGTAACGCTAGAAAGAAGGCATGTTACACATGAAAAAGTGGCCGTTCATTTTAGCCGCAGTCATAACATTGTCAGGATGTTCTTCTGATGAACATACAAATGAAGAAGCAGCTCCTGAGGAACAAGAAGCAGAGCCGGCAGCCGGGGAGGAGATGAAAGAAAGCTTACTCGAGAAGGAAACGGAAGAAAATATTGAACTTCCGGAGCTCAATGAAAAAGGAGAGCTTGTAGAACCTTCCAGCGAACTGGCTTTAGTTAATAGAGAATTTCGTCTTCCAAAAAAATATGAACCTGAAGATCTGACGGTGCCTGATATTCCTTTTCCGTTTGAAGAAGATCATCCAAAAAAACAAATAAGAGAACCTGCTTCTAAACCTTTAGAAGAGCTTTTTGGCGAAGCTGCAGAAGAAGGCCTGCAATTATACGCTTTATCAGGATACCGTTCCTATGACAGGCAAGAAGCTATTTTTGCAGCAAACGCCGCTGAAGACGGAGAAGAAGAAGCCAACCAGTATAGTGCTAAACCCGGAGAAAGCGAACATCAAAGCGGGTTGGCGATGGATGTAAGTTCTCCAGCAGCTGATCTTGCCTTAACGGATAAATTTGGTGAAACACCAGAGGGACAATGGCTTAAAGAAAATGCTCATAGATTTGGGTTTATTATCCGTTATCCAGATGATAAAACAGACATCACTGGTTTTCAATATGAACCATGGCATCTTCGTTATGTAGGAAAAGAAGCTGCTGAAACGATGTATGAAAAGGACTACACTCTAGAAGAGTACTACGGACTTCATGAGTAAAACAGGAGTGCCTCTTATGAGTAGAGGCAGTCCTTTTCATTTTGATGCTTTTTATTCTTTTATTTTTTGTTCAACACTTTTTCTAATTAAACAATGATTATGAAGAGCAGGGACAAACGAATAAGATTCATTAAAATTTTTCCAGATGGGGTAGAAATTAATTTTATTTAAAAAAAGCGCTGTTTCAGATTCGTTATATATTGTGTGCCTTAATGAGGGTGACGCATTTTCATATAGAGTTAAGGCAGCCTTGCTGCCATCAGACAAATCCCAATCTTTGCTGGTTAGACAGGTAAGAAGGTGGTCTGCTGTCAGAAAGTCTTCTATAGAAAAACGGCCATGATTACCGGAACAAACAATTAATAATGAATCGTCACGGTGGTAATCATTAATCGCAGCAGCAGCTGCTGCCGCTGTAAACGGAGAAACAGCATAGACGTTCTTTCCATTCGAAGATTCGTTTAGAGCAACTGTTCCGTTCGTGGTGAGTAAAATAATGTCTTTATCCGTAATATCCTTTTGTACTAAATGAAGAGGGTCTGGTTTTTCAAATCCTTCTATTTCAAACCCAAGGTGCTCTCCTGCTAATATAAAAGAATTATTTCGCCTGCTTTCCGCTTCCTGAATTGCTTCTTTTTTACTCTTTGCAGGTATGACGGATTTTGCACCTTTATTTAATAACATCGCAATAGTGCTGGTTGCCAGCAAAGTATCAATGACGACCACCGTTAGTCCATACGTCTTTTCAGGAATGATTTCCTCTTTTCTGGTTAGTAAATGGACGGACGGCATTAAACAATTTCCTTATCTTTAGCACGGATAGACTGATGCAGTAAATTATTAATACCAATCCCCAGACTTGAAAAGCGTGAATCTGAGATTTCTCCTTTATGCCAGCGGTAATAGATCTGCTGTAAAATAACTGCAATTTTTAAAAATGCAAAGCATAAATAATAATGGATGTTATCCATATCTCTGCCTGTGTTGCTGGCATATGCTTCAACTAAATCGCGGCGCGAATAGAACCCTTCTTTTTCTGTCACAGAAGCAAGACCTGTTTCTGCGTCTCCTGGTTCTGTCCAGTATGCCATTGTACCCGCAAAGTCTGATAATGGATCACCTACAGTGCAAAGCTCCCAGTCAAATACGCCGACAGCTTTTTCGGGATCGTCTTTGGAAAACATCATGTTGTTTAATTTAAAGTCATTATGAACAATAGAGCTTTCCGATTGATTGGGAGTATTCGCTAAAAGCCACGGAATAATTTCTTGAACGGCATCGCTGCCTTCTACGATAGAACGCTCATAACGTTTCAGCCAGCCCTCAATTTGTCTTTTTAAGTATCCTTCTGGTTTACCTAAGGAGTCCAGTCCATGTTTGTATATATCGATGTCATGGAGGGTTGCTAACGTATCTACAACGGCTTGGGAAGCCTTTAGAGGAGCATTTTCCATATGATCCCATTCTTCCGGAAGCCGATCATCAAGTACAACGCCTTCTTTTTTTTCCATTAAATAAAAGTGTTTATCCATAATGTCTTGATTTTCTTCATATAAATGCGGTTTTGGAGCTAAAGGAAATACAGGATGAACATGGCTTAAAATAGTATATTCTCTCTGTATGTCGTGGGCACGAGGAGGTATCTCCCCAAAAGGAGGTCTTCGTAAAACGATATGCTTGTTTGGAAATTGGAGCAAGTATGTTAAATTCGAGTAGCCTGCAGTAAATTGTTTGACGGTCAAATGAGAAGTGTCTACTTCTGGTAGTTTTGCTTCGATCGTATTTAATAACTTCTCCCAATTTATTTTTGTCTCAGAAGGGGGTTGGACATCTAAAGCCAAGCTGCTCAATATAACTCCTCTCCTTTTTCAAAAGCTTTTAGAAGTGTACGGGCGACAACATATCGATGTACTTCGTCTGGACCATCATAAATTCTTGCTGTGCGTGCTTCACGGTAAAAACCTTCAAGAGGGGTATCGCCAGTGACACCGAGAGCGCCATGAACTTGGATAGCGCGGTCAATGACATCATGAAGAACTTTAGCTCCGTAGAATTTTATTAAAGAAACATCTTTTCTTGCTTCATCTCCTTGGTCCATTAACCAGGCAGCATGGAGGGTCATTAACCTTGCTGCTTGCATGTCAGCAGCAGAATCAGCAATAAAGTTCTGAATGCTTTGGAACTGACCGAGAGTTTTCCCGCGAGTTTCCCGTTTCAGGGCATAATCAAGCATTAAATCCATACTGCGGTGACAAACTCCGAGCCAGCGCATGGCATGAGTAATTCTTCCAGGACCAAGGCGCAGCTGAGCTAGTTTAAAACCTTCCCCTCGGTTTCCAAGCATATTTTCTTCTGGAATACGACAGTTTGTATAGCGAACTTCACAATGTCCCCCTGCAAAATGGTCTCCAATCACCGGAACTTCTCTTACAATTTCAAATCCGGGATTATCATTCTCCACTATAAATAGGCTGGTTTTCTTATGAGGTTTAGCGTCTGGGTCGGTAACCGCCATTACAATGGAAAAAGATGAACCGACAGCGCCTGTGGTGAACCATTTGTGAGCATTGATGACCCATTCATCCCCGTCTTTTTCAGCTGAAGCTTGAAGTGTTCTAGGATCAGAGCCGGAAACTTCAGGCTCTGTCATCGCAAAGCATGAGCGGATATCCCCGTTGGCAAGAGGAAGTAAATATTTTTCTCTTTGTTTTTCCGTTGCAGCATGAACAAGAATTTCACCGTTACCAGCATCTGGAGCCATCGAACCAAAGATATAAGGGGCTATAGGGCTTCTGCCAATGACTTCCGATAATAAACCTAATGTAATAAAACCTGTTCCCATTCCTCCTACATCTTTAGGAAGATGGCCGGCCCACAACCCTAAGTCTTTTACTTTTTGCTGCAAAGGCTTTAGTATATCATCAGGTAAGCCGCGATGAGGAACCATGTGTTTTTCATTTGGATAAACATAATCTTTCATAAATTGACTAGCTGTATCGATAATATGATGCTGTTCTTCTGATGGACTAAAATCAAACATGGCAACTACTCCTTTACTCTGTGATTACTATAATTATGAATGCAAAAATTGTTCCAATATTATGATAAAATGAAAAAAAGCAAGGATTAAACAACGATCTTAGAAGGGAGGGAGCTTGAAATGACTAATCATAAAAGTTCTGTAAATAAAATGATTCAAAATAATAAACTATTAGATTCTATCATCCAGTCCAGTTATGACGGTATTTATGTAGCGGACGCAGAGGGAAACGGTCTCAAGGTAAATGAAGCCTACACAAGAATAACAAATGTCAAACCAGAACAGCTGCTTGGGAAAAATATGCGTGATGTTGTCGAAGAAGGGATTGTATCAGAATCGGTTACATTTAAAGTATTAGAAGAAAAGAAACCCATTACAATTATGCAAAAAGTAAACGGAGTAGAAGTAATTGTGACGGGAAACCCTGTTTTCGATGAAGAGGGAAGCATTACGCATGTTGTTACTAACGTTAGAGACCTTACCGAGCTGACAAAACTAAAACTGGAATTAAATGAATCAAGGGCCTATACTAAAAAAATTTTAGAAGAAATTGATTCGTTTAAGAATCAGGAAAAAGTAAAAATGATGCTTGATGGCGTAATTGCACAAAGTCAAGAAATCATGAAAGTAGTGTCTCTTGCCCAAAAAGTTTCAAACGTAGACTCTACGGTGATATTAATGGGAGAATCAGGGGTAGGGAAAGAAGTATTTGCGAATATGATTCACTCCGGGAGTAAACGTGCTGGTAAACCTTACATAAAGGTAAATTGCGGGGCGATTCCTTCTCAACTGCTGGAATCAGAGTTATTTGGATATGAAAAAGGAAGCTTTACCGGTGCTGATCGAAATGGAAAAACGGGGTTTTTTGAGCAAGCAGACGGCGGCACTATTTTTCTTGATGAAATCAGTGAAATACCATTAGAGTTACAAGTAAAACTTCTTCGAGTTCTGCAAGAATTCGAAGTCATGCGAATAGGAAGTACGAAGGTAAAGAAAATTGATGTAAGAGTGATCGCAGCTTCGAATAAAGATTTAGAACAGCAAGTGAAAATGGGAGTATTCAGGGAAGATTTATATTATCGATTAAACATAGTACCTGTTCGTATTCCGCCGCTTCGCGAGAGAAAAGCTGATATTGCTCCGCTGGCTTATTTTTTCTTAAATAAAGTAAATAAAAAGTATAAGCTTAATAAGCGATTTCAGCCAGAGGCCGTTTCTTTTATGCAGCAATACAGGTGGCCGGGAAATATTAGAGAAATGGAGAACCTAATTGAACGGATAGCAGTAACAACCGACCATGATGAAATAAACCTGCAGGATTTTCCAAACGAAATGGTAGTGGAAACGATAAGGGATGAAAAAAGTAATCAGCCAGAAAGTCATTTTACAAAGGAAAATAGTTTAAAAGATCTTGTTATGGAGCTTGAAAAGAATGTTATCACGGAACGTTTTTCTAAAAATCAAACGACAAGAAAAACAGCAGAATCACTTGGAATTAGTCAGTCAGCCCTAGTAAAAAAGATGAAAAAATTAAACTTAACAAAAGAAGAAATTTTAAATAATAACGAAATCTGCGGCTGAAAAACGATAAAATTTTTAAGCGGTTCAGCCGAGTCCATTTTAGTTATTTTGTAAGCGATTGCATAAAGAATCATGATTCCAAATGGAATCGATAAAAAGGGCTGACTTACACTTTTAAAAAAGTTAAAAGCCTAAAACTAAAGAATTTTTAATAATTGGCATAATTTTTGCAAATTTTAAATTAGACAAATTAAACAAAAGGTGATGCCATGATAACTGCACAATATTTTTTTGGAAGAAACATCCGCGTTTATGCAGACCGGCCTTTGACTATTGATAACATGTTAAAAAAAACCGTTGATAAGCACCCTCATCAAGAAGCAGTAGTTATGGACACTTACCGTCAGACTTACAAAGAACTAGATCACACGGTAGAAGAGCTGGCCAGTCAGATGCAAGTCGTGTCAAACATTCAAAAAGGGGATAGAGTTGGTCTCTTATTAATGAACAGACCAGAATTTATTCACATTGTTTTTGCGTGTGCACGTATTGGTGCTATAGCTGTTCCATTAAATACAAGACTGTCTGAAGACGAACTTGCATATATGCTTAATCATTCCGGAGTTTCTTTGTTGTTTAGTGAGTCTGCTTTTCTCGATACTATTTCTAACTTACAAAGCAACTATCAATGGGAAAAGACATGGGAGCCTATTGTTGTTGATGAAGAAGAAGTTTCTGAAACGAAATATTCCGATTATATTAGCAGCCCGCTTAAACAAAAGAGAATTCGAGTAGATGTGATGGAAGAGGATCCGTTATTTATTATGTATACTTCAGGCACTACGGGGACACCTAAAGGAGCAATTGGAAGTCACATGGGGGTCATTCACAGTGCTATCAATTACAAAGAGGTACTGCAGGAAAAGCAAGATGTACGGACGTTAATAGCTGTACCGCTTTTCCATGTTACCGGGCTGATCGGACAAATGTTTTACATGGTATTGATTGGCGGCACTTCAGTTCTTTTAAAGAAGTATCAAACCGAACCTTTTATTAATGCTCTAACGGAAGAAAATATTACGTTCTTGTTTAATGTGCCAACAATTTACGTCATGATGATGTCTCATCCTTCTTTTAACGAGCAGTCATATCCGCACTTAAGAACGCTTGCCTATGGCGGAGCCCCTATGTCTAAAGAAACGATAGCACAGTTAAGAGAGTTGCTTCCAGGTATAAAGCTGCACAATGCATATGGTGCTACCGAAACATCTTCACCAACAACGATTATGCCAGTGGAATATGATGACAATAAATTTTCTTCTGTAGGTCTGCCCGTTCCAGTCGGGGAGGTTCAAATAGTGAATGAAGCAGGACAGGAACTTCCTGACGGAGAGGTTGGCGAACTTTGGATAAAAGGACCAATGGTGGTTCAAGGGTATTGGAGGAACGAAGAAGCAAATAAGAAATCATTTGAAGATGGATACTGGAAATCTGGAGATATGGCTTACAGAGATGATGAGGGGTTTGTGTACATCATGGACAGAAAAAAAGACATGATCAATAGAGGCGGGGAAAAAATTTTCTCTGCTGAGGTCGAAAACGTTTTATATGGGCACCCTGCAGTGTTAGAAGCGGCTATCGTAGGTATTCCAGATCAATTATTCGGCGAGCAGGTAAAGGCGTATGTCGTTATAAAAGAGCAAGAGAACCAGGCTCCGCACCCAGAGGAAATTAAAGAGTTTTTAAAAGAAAAAATAGCTGATTATAAAGTTCCTCAGTACGTAGAGTTTGTAATAGAATTGCCAAGAAATCCGGGAGGGAAAATTTTAAAAAATAAGCTCGTTCAAATGCATGGTTAAAAGAAGTTTTATTTTAAATTTTATTAGGAGGGATGTAAGGCATGAGTTTGCCAATATTTAATCTTACAGGTAAGACAGCTCTGATAACAGGAGGAAGCAAAGGAATCGGGTTAGGAATGGCTAAAGCATTAGGGAAGGCAGATGCTAATGTCGTAATAGCCAGCCGAGGTAAAGAAGACCTTGAAAAAGCAGCAGAAGATATTCGTTCACTTGGTGCTGCTGTAAAATCAAAACAAACGGATGTGACGGATAAAAATAGTGTGGAGGAGCTAATAGATTATACCGTCCAAGAATTTGGCTCACTAGATATTCTTGTTAATAATGCCGGGCGAAATATTAGAAAGAAACTGGTTGATATAGAAGAAGATGATTGGGATAACGTTTTGAATACGAACTTAAAAGGCATTTTTCTGACTGGACAAGCTGCTACACGCCAAATGCAAAAACAGCAAAGCGGCAAGATCATAAACATTTCTTCTATTTTTGGCGGAGTTGGGGGAAGCTTTCAAACTAGCTATGCAGCAAGTAAAGGAGGTATTAATCAATTAACTAAAGTATGGGCAGATGAGCTTTCTTCTGAAGGAATTAATGTGAATGGCATTGCTCCTGCTTATATTAAAACCCCCATGACTCAAGGATGGTTGTCTGATGAAGATCGATACAATGAGATTGTAGGCAAAACCATGATGAAAAGAGTGGGAGAATTAGAAGATTTAGAAGGACCTGTTGTTTTTCTTGCTTCTGAAGCAGCAAGTTACGTAACAGGGCAGATTCTATATGTAGATGGAGGCTGGACAGCAAAATAAAAAGAAGAGGGTGAATCGAATGGAACCTGCAAAGAAGATTGATCATGAGAAAAATAATGAAGAAAAAAACAACCTCATTTCCAAATTAGCTATGTTCTTTGCGAAAATAGCGGAAAAGTGGCTCCCAGATGCTTTCGTTTTCGCCGTTATTTTAACTTTAATTACTTTTGTAGGCGGTATCATCCTCACAGACAGCACTCCATATGACATGGCTATTCATTGGGGCGATGGGTTTTGGCAATTATTAGAGTTTACTGCTCAAATTATTACGACGTTTGTGATGAGTTATGCACTTGCTATGACAAAGCCAGTTTCCCGAGCTTTAGAAAGAGCAGCAAATCTATGCAAAACACCTAATACAGCTATTATTGTAGTTACATTTACCGCATTAATTGCTTCCTTAATCAGCTGGGGGCTTGGATTGGTTGTAGCTGGTATAATGGCTAAGCTTGTTGGAAAAAAGGTACCAGATGTGGACTACCGTGTGCTGGTAGCCTCTGGGTATTCTGGTTTTGTCATTTGGGAAGGAGGCCTTTCCTCTTCTCCAGCGCTATTTGTAGCAACGCAGGGGCATAACTTTGAAGATACGGTTGGTTTGATCCCTACCTCTGATACTCTATTTTCTATCATAAATATCATATTAGTCGTCGTAATTTTCGCAACTTTGCCTTTTATTATGAAACTTATCCATCCTAAGAAACCGGAACAAAGAGTACACGTGGATCCAGAGCTATTAAAAGAAACACCGATGAAAGCAGATGAAACACCTTCTAATAAGTTAAGTCCCAATGATAAATTAGATAGAAGCAGGGGAATCGTATTGCTTGGAGGCTTATTTGGACTATTTTATTTAGGAAATCATTTTGTGACGAATGGTTTCGAATTGGATCTCAACACTGTTAACTTAATGTTTTTAACAGCTGCATTACTTCTTTATGGAAATGTCCGGGAGTTAGGAAACGGGTTAAAGAAAGCTTCGAGCAGTGTAGGACAATTTGCGCTGCAGTATCCTTTCTATGCCGGGATTATGGGTATGATTAGTGCCTCTGGCTTAGCCGTATGGATTTCTGGAGGGATTGCCAGTTTAGCCAATGACAATACCCTGCCTTTTTTTGCTTTTCTTTCCAGCGGCTTGTTAAATATGTTTGTACCTTCTGGAGGCGGTCAATGGGCCATTCAAGCACCGATTATTTTACCTGCTGCTCTTGATATGGAAGTAGACCCATCTAAAGTAGTGGTAGCCGTAGCTTGGGGAGATGCATGGACCAATATGATTCAGCCGTTTTGGGCTATTCCAATGCTTGCGATTGCTGGATTGAAAATTAGAGATATTATGGGTTTTACTACGATTACTTTGCTTTATACTGGGATTGTTATATCCGCGGTACTGCTGTTAATATCATAAATTGATAACGCTTACAAAAATGAAAAGCTAACAAACAGGGTTGAAGACCGAAACTGGTGAGAATGAGGAGGAACGGTAGCCAAGGAAGGCGCTTGAAGCCTGAAGTCGGGGGAGAAGAAAAAATACAGAAGCCAAGCAAAACAGCCTGTCGTGATTTATTTTCACGACAGGCTGTTTACCATACAAGTGTTTTTGAGATAGCTTCTTTTCTTGATTTATATTAATGCACCTCAGAGGGCTTTGATGCAGGTTGGTGAAAGGCTCCAGGACGTTTTTTAAATGTGGCAAGAAACAAAGTAAGAGCTGCAGCAGCTACGAGTCCCAGGCATATATATAGGTTAGAAAAAATTAAATTATCTCCATGCCTGGAGAACGGATTCATAGAAAGAGAGACACGCTGTGATTCCAGCACAGCCCCAAAGACAGCACTACTGACTGCTCCAGCCATAAAGTTCAGCAAATTAAATATTCCGATACCTACCCCGGTTTCACGTGGAGAAAGTATGGAAGACAAAAGATTTGCCGTAGAACTTTGTATAAGAGGGAAACCAATATAAGCAACAAGCAGAGCGAGAGAAACTACCCAAGGAGCATATCCTGCGAACGTAGAAATTAAGAATGACCCGCCGCCAACTAAACATAAAGCAAGGACCACGACAAATTCCCCGCCGCGGCGATCAACGAGTTCGCCTCCCAATCTGCCAAGAAAACCTGCTGAAATAGCTCCCGGAAACAGTACCAAACCAATACCAAGCGTGCTCATATCATACAGCTGTCTCATCATAATAGGAATAACAAAAAGGAGACCAAATAACACACTTGTCCCTAGAAAACTAGTAAGTATCGTTACAGTGTAATATTTATTTTTTAACATATCCGGACGAATAAAAGGATCACTTACTTTCATAGTTCGCCAGATGAAAAGTACGCACAGTACGGCAAAGCTCAGCAAAAACCATGGTAGGAGGGTAGTCACGAATAAAAGTAAAGAGGCTGTCGCTGCACTAAATAAGCCTGCCCCAAGAAAATCAATCGTTCCTTCCTTGCGTTCTTCTTCTGGTACCCATTGGCGAAAGAAAGGAAGAGCAATAAGGGATGCGACAGAAAACAAAAATAGAAAACGCCAGTCAAGCCATCCACCAACTGTTCCGCCTACAATCGGTCCAACTCCGGAGGCAAATGCTACCGTTGAGGAAATAACTCCAAATACTTTACCGCGTTCTTTTGGGAAAAAGCGGGCCGGAATAATAAATCCTAGCGCTGGAATAGTAGCACCGCCGGCAGCCTGGAGGATGCGTGCAATAATTAATGTAAAAAAGTTTGGCGAGAAAAAGCCAAGTAAAGCTCCAAGAGAAAACAAGATAATACCAAACGTTAAAATCGATTTAATTGGATAGTAATCGGCGAGTTTACCATATATCAAAGCACCGACTGCATATACCATGATGTAACCAGTCAGTACCCAGCTAACTTCAGAAGAAGAAAGGCCAAAGTGGCTTTGTATATCAGGGATAGCAACATTGAACATGGTTCCATTCATCACGGCAAAAATGAGAATTAAAGATAGCAGGCGTAACAGCCTTTTTTTAGTTAATTCATCCAGTTCACGATCCTTTGTATGGTGAACGGTTTGAGATAAGCTCATCCTATCCCTTCTTTCATCATATTAGCAATTAAATATTACGGGAGTCGAATTAAAAAGTCAATGAAAACCAATTATGTCGTTGGGAGGGGCGGAAGCTGACGTTATAAAAAAGCAGTGAACCTTCTCTTCAAAAGGCTCACTGCTTTTAAGGTTTCGAAAACTTTTTATTTGTCCTCAAAATAATCTTTGCGCCGGCCGCCCCATAGGAAAATACCCAGAACAGCAGCACCGAGTACTAAATGAGGGGCAATCATAATTAGAAAATAATCAAGGTCGAACATTTCACTACCCCTTTCTTATTTTTTTCCTCGTATATAATCAGCATCAAACAAAAACAACCGCATTAATAGTATTAGAGACGGGATCAGCAAAAGAAGTCCGGCGAGAAAAGCCAGAATCAATGCGACAGCCATTGTTTTATTTACAAAGCCGTCATAGATGGTGAGATGAGGGTATAACAAGTATGGAAGGTGCGATGCTCCATAGCCGAACCACGCGCTGAAAAACTGCAGCATGACAAGGATGAAAGCAGCACCATAGTATCGTTTTTTATAAATCAAAAACACAGCTCCAAGAAAAAACAAAAGCGATAAAATAAACATCCAGCTAATATCCAGCATGCTGTTAAAATGGTCAGGGTTATGACGGCTGATTGCAAAGAAAATCAGCACACTTGCAAGTATTGTTGGAACCGACCAAAACAGAGTGTATCTCCAAAACAGCCAATAGGATGCAACATCGCCTGCTTTATAAGCATAGTAAGTTAAGAAAGATGCAGATATAAACAGCACACTAACAATTGCTAAAAAGACCACACTCCAGGAATAGGTGCTTGTTAAGAGTTCCCCCAGCATCAAAGTGATCTTACCATCTGATATATCGAGATAGCTTCCTTCTGAAATTGTCAGCACGATTGTAAAAGACGCCGGAATTAACAGCCCGCTCATTCCATAAAGAAAAGAGTAAATCTTGCTGTCTTTTGAACCATAGGTATTGAAAGCATAATAAGATCCGCGGATTGCAATAAGAACGATCGATATGCTTCCAGGAACCAGCAAGGCAGTACCATAGTAATAAGCAGTATCAGGGAAGAAACCAATGATCCCGACAAAAAAGAATACTAAAAAGACATTAGTAACTTCCCATACTGGTGAAAGGTAGCGTTGAATTAATTTGTTCACCTGATAATTTTTATGGAAAACTTTGTTGAAAAAATGAAAAAAGCCAGCTCCGAAATCAACTGATGCGACAATTAAATAACCGTATAAGAAAAACCATAACACACTAATTCCGATAATTTCATAGCTCATGTCTGCTCACCCCGCTCTTCTATTCCTCTTTGCTCAAGTTCATGCGCAACCGGGTTATTGTTAAACATTTTCTTCAGAACAATGGAGCAGGACAAACCGAGCACGGTATATAGTCCAATAAACAGGTAAAGCGTAGCATCTACATGATCTGAAGTTGTGGCACCTTCAGGAGTGCGCATAATGCCGTATAAAATCCAGGGCTGGCGTCCGATTTCCGCAAAAACCCATCCAAGTTCAATCCCCAACATGGAAAGGGGCCCTCCAGCAATAATTCCCCACAGCAGAACCTTACTATGCATAAGATGCTGTTTTTTCCAGCTAAGAAGCAGATAGACTAGAGAGATAAAAGCAAGATACATTCCTATGAAAACCATCCCATCGAAAAAATAATGAACGATCAGCGGCGGAGTATCTTCTTCTGGAAATTGATCCAGCCCTGTCACTTCTGCTCCAGGAGTACCATGAGCAAGTACACTTAAAGAATATGGAATTTCCATAGCATATTTAATTTCTCCATCGTCTTCCAGGTAACCTCCAAGTACAAGGGGAGCTTCTTCTTCCGTTTCAAAATGCCATTCAGCTGCCGCTAACTTTTCCGGCTGGTATTCGGCCAGGTATTTTCCGGAAAGGTCGCCAATAATGACGGTAGCAATAGAAAATACAAAGGCGGACATCATTGTTAAATGAAGAGCCTTTTTATGATAAACATGTCTATCGCCTTTTAATATCTTAAAGGCCCCTATCATTCCAAGAACAAAAGCAGAGGTTAAATAACAGGTGATTATCACGTGAGCAGTTTTTGTCGGAGTAGCCGGATTAAACATGGCTGCAATCGGATCAATCTCTGTTATTACTCCATTCACCAGTTCGAAGCCTTGAGGTGCGTTCATAAAGGAATTAACCGTTGTTATGAAAAAAGCAGAAAAAGAGGCTCCGATTACTACAGGGATAATCAAAAAAAAGTGTTTTATTCTGCTCTTAAACCGATTCCAAGTATATAAATAGATTCCTAAAAAAATAGCTTCAAAGAAAAACGCAAACACTTCCATGAATAAAGGCAGCGAAATGGTCTGTCCAGCAAGCTGCATAAAATTAGGCCATAATAAATTTAACTGCAGACCAATGGCTGTACCCGTAACTACTCCTACTGCTACAGTAACGACAAATCCTCTAGCCCATCGGCGGGCAAGAAGACGGTAATGCGGATCATTTTTGCGAATTCCCATCCATTCTGCGAGTGCAATCATTAATGGTATCCCGACACCTATAGTGGCAAATATAATGTGAAAAGCGAGTGTCAGTCCTGTTAATATTCTGCTGTAAACCGCGGGATCATATTCTATAAACATTAGGCATTCTCCCTTCTCGAATGCAATATAAATATACTACCCTTGTTTGCTTTGAGATAAAATAAGAGTTCATATGTGAAATATATCACAAACTTAAAGCTGCGAAAATAAAAAAGCTTGAGTATTCAGTGAGTGTTTAGGACTCAGAGAAACAGGACAAAAGAGACAATTCTCGTTTTCTTTCTGATATGATAAGATATAGTGGTATTATTGTGTACAAATAAGATTCATTTTCATTTAATATACATAGGGTATTGAAGTTTTATTAAAAGAATAGGAGCGTATGGTTGTGAACATAGATATAGATGGGGTGAAAGTAAATTACCATGTTTCCGGTGAGGGAGCAGACGTTGTCCTTCTGCATGGATGGGGCGCTAATATTCAAGCTTTTGCTCCTGTTCATCAATCACTGGAAAAACATTTTAAAGTATGGTCAATTGAATTTCCGGGATTTGGTGAAAGTGAAGAACCACCTGAACCATGGACCGTTGGAGATTATACGGATATGCTCGGTAAATTTCTCAGTAAATTAGAAATTGACCGGCCCATTCTTGTTGGGCACTCATTTGGGGGAAGAGTTTCAATTAAATATGCCTCTTCGCACCCGGTTCGCAAAGTGGTTTTAGTAGACAGTGCCGGAATTAAGCCGAAACGAAAGCTGAAATATTACGTAAAGGTATATACCTATAAAGCGTTTAAAAAGCTTTTAAAACTTCCAGTTATTAAACGGTACGAAGAAGGGATTTTAAAAAAAGTTAAAGGGAAATTAGGATCAGCAGATTATAAAAATGTATCGGGCACGATGCAGCAGACGATGGTGAAAGTAGTTAATGAAGATTTACGCCATCACCTTCCTCATATAAAAGCACCAACACTGCTTGTATGGGGAGAAAATGATGAAGCGACCCCAGTAGAGGATGGTCGATTAATGGAGGAAATGATTCCTGATTCGGGTCTTGTAGTGCTCGAAAAAGCCGGCCACTATGCTTATTTGGATAAACTGAACCAATTTCTGATTGTGCTCGATTCTTTCCTTCAAAAGGATAAGGAGGGGCTAAACCGATGAATAGTGTATTAATAATTTTGTTTTTAGCAGCGTGGGGTTATTATACAGCCAGACTCATTAAGAAAAGTGCACATATGCTGCAATTAAACTCTTATCGTAATGAACGTTTTTGGCGCTGGATAATATCCAACATAAGCCGGGTGTTCTCGGTGCGGGATTATCTCCCTGTACTAGCACTCGTTCCATTTCTCTTCGGCAGTGAATTTTGGGCGCTGCTGACAGGGACAATTATTTTCGGAGTAATTACGTATACGATGAAAGAAGAGCAGGAAAAAAAGAAGCTTGTTATTACAGCAAGAGTAAAACGATTATTCGTTACGATTGCCATACTTTATGTTATAACAGCGGGCATTGGTTTGCTGCTTGGTACAGGAGAAGAAAGTTCTTTAATCTGGTTTATGATATTTGCCATTGGCGCTTCCATTGTGGCTTATTTTTACACTATGGCTGCAAATATTATTAATTGGCCGATTGAAAATCAAATTAATCAATATTATTTTCACGATGCAGAAAAAATTATAAAATCCATGCCTAACCTTGAAGTAATTGGGATAACAGGGAGTTATGGAAAAACAAGTACGAAACATATTGTAGAGACCGTCTTATCGTCTCAATTTAACGTTTTAAAAACCCCGGAGAGTTATAACACGAAAATGGGAGTTACCAGGACCGTTCGTTCTATGCTAAAGCCCTACCATGATATTTTCATAGCAGAAATGGGAGCAAAGCAAGAGAATGATATACAAGAAATATGTGAATTAGTTCATCAAAAATACGGAATTCTTACTGCTATTGGAGAACAGCACTTAGAAACGTTTAAAACGTTAGAAAACATTAAAAAGACGAAATTCGAATTGATAGAAACCCTTCCTCATGAAGGAACAGCTTTCCTAAATAAAGATGATCAAAACATTATGTCCTACCAGCAGCGGAATAAATGCCGCACGATTTATTATGGGGTAGAAGCAGATGATCTTCATTATCGTGCCGCAGAGATTAGTTACACCTCCAAAGGCTCGGAATTTATGGTGTACAAATATGATGGATCAGCTGTACAGATTCAAACTAAGCTGCTCGGTCAGCACAATATCTATAACATTCTTGCTGCGATAGCTATAGGATCAGAAAAAGGAATTTCTCTTGAAAAAATTGCAAGAGCAGTTAAGAAAGTTCAGCCAGTTGAACACCGGCTAGAACTAAAAAAACCTTCTGGTAACATAACAATTATTGATGACAGCTTTAATTCCAACCCTGTTGGTTCAAAAATGGCGCTTGAAGTATTGGGGCAAATGCCTGAATACAAAGTGTTAGTTACACCTGGAATGATAGAACTTGGGGAAAAAGAATATGAATTAAATAAAGCTTTCGCTGAACACGCTGCAGAGGTGTGCGACTTTGTGATATTAGTCGGAAAAAAACAAACCCGCCCTCTTCAGGATGGGCTTGCCGCAAAAGGATATCCTGAAAACCAGTATTATGTGGCATCAAACCTTCAAGATGCATTGGATAAAATGAATCAGGTAGCCGTGCAAAAATCCGTGGTGCTGTTGGAAAATGATTTACCTGATACTTTTAATGAGTGAGGAAGAGAGGGAAAATTGTAATGAAAACCAGAGTAGGTGTATTTTTTGGTGGGGTTTCAGTAGAACATGAGGTATCCGTTATCTCTGCCCTCCAAGCAATGAAAGCAATGGATGACAGCCAATATGAAGCAGTCCCTGTTTACATCAGCAAGGACCGCAATTGGTATACAGGAGAAGAACTTCTTGACATTGAAGTATATAAAGATTTAAAACAGCTTTTAGAAAACGCTCAGAAAGTGTCGGTAGCTAAATCAGATAACGGAAATGTGGTATTACAAAAAGATCCGGTTCCGAAGTTTGGGAAACGAACAGTGGCTGAGATTGACGTAGCTTTTCCTATTGTTCACGGTACGTTTGGAGAGGATGGGGTTCTGCAGGGTCTTTTTGAGTTATATGACCTTCCTTACGTTGGCTGTGACGTAATGTCTTCTGCTGTTGGTATGGATAAAGTAATGATGAAGCAAATGCTTAGAGATTCCAACCTTCCTATTTTGGATTATGTTTGGTTTTACAGCAGTCACTGGACCGATGATAGTGAAGAGATTATTAATATGATTGAAGAACGTCTTGGTTTCCCCGTTATAGTGAAGCCGGCTAACCTGGGCTCAAGCGTTGGAATTAGTAAAGCAGAAAATCGTGAGGAGCTTGAGGAAGCTGTAGAAGAAGCGATGTCTTTTGCTTCGAAAATCTTAGTGGAATATATGGTGCAGGATATGAAGGAAGTAAACTGCTCGGTTCTTGGCGATTATGAAGAAGTAGAAGCTTCCGTTATTGAAGAAGTCCTGAAAACAGAAGAGATATTAAGCTACCAGGATAAGTATCAAGGGGGAGGAAAAAGCGGTGATGCAGCAAAAGGAATGGAAAGCACAGATCGTGTTATTCCTGCGCCTTTAGACGACGCTCGTACAATAGAAGTTCAGGAACTCGCAAAGGACACTTTTCAAATCCTTGGCTGCAGCGGGGTATCCCGTATAGACTTCTTAATTGACCAAGCTAAAGATAAGGTTTACGTAAACGAAATCAATACTATTCCCGGGTCTTTATCCTTTTACCTATGGGATCCAGCAGGGAAGAATTATACCCAATTAACTCATCAGCTTATTCAGCTGGCTTTAAAACGAAAACGAGAAAGAGACAAATTGACATTTTCTATTGACTCTAACCTTTTCTCCCTCCAAAGTGCAGAGGGTGTAAAAAGCGGTTCAAAGTCTAATAATTTATAGCTGCTTCAGAGAAGTAATAACCGTCTAAAACAATGAGACGGTTATTTTATTGTTTTAAATCGTTTCTAATTATTGAAGGTCATTTTAAAATAATTAATCTATAAAATCTTAAAAAATCCTTGCAACTAATCACCGCTATAAGATATAATATCATATGTCAGCAAGAGAGGTTACTCTTTGCTGCATATGTGGCCCGTTGGTCAAGTGGTTAAGACACCGCCCTTTCACGGCGGTAACAGGGGTTCGAATCCCCTACGGGTCACCATTAATTTTTTTATTTTACATATCGGACAACCATTGACAAACATAAGGTTGTTTGTTTAAAATAGAACGGTGCCTTTTTTAAATGGAGGGGTAGCGAAGTTGGCCAAACGCGGCAGACTGTAAATCTGCTCCCTCTGGGTTCGGCGGTTCGAGTCCGTCCCCCTCCACCATTTATTTGTTTAAAATTTGTACTTCAGGCCAAACTAGTGTACAATACATTTTAGCTGCTTTTTAAAGTATATAAGATGTGTATAATGAAACATAAGAAAATTTACAATAAGAGCCATTAGCTCAGATGGTAGAGCATCTGACTTTTAATCAGAGGGTCGGAGGTTCGAATCCTCCATGGCTCACCATTTCATTGAAAAAATGACTACATAATATATATTTTTGAATGTACAGGACGCGGAAGTAGTTCAGTGGTAGAACACTACCTTGCCAAGGTAGGGGTCGCGGGTTCGAATCCCGTCTTTCGCTCCATTATGCGGGTGTAGTTTAGTGGTAAAACCTCAGCCTTCCAAGCTGATGTCGTGGGTTCGATTCCCATCACCCGCTCCATTATACATATTGGGGCCTTAGCTCAGATGGGAGAGCGCCTGCTTTGCACGCAGGAGGTCAGCGGTTCGATCCCGCTAGGCTCCACCATACATAATAATTAATAAAACCACAGTGAATGTACTGTGGTATTTTTATTGTTTAGGAAATTATGTTTTTACAAGTTGTGGATAACTATCTCCATATTGTTTGATCCGCGTCTAGCTTCAGCGCCCAGCCTCTTGGGCTTAAATAACCTCCATTCATGAAAGGCAAAGAGCGCCTTTCATGACTGAAGAACATTTACCTGTCGACGCTGAACAGGGCGCTTGCGCTTTTGTTCTTTTAAAGTTTTAATTTTGTGTGTGCCGGGGATTTTCATAAAATTCTTCCACCTGCGTGTAAATAGACAGAAGCTCATATAAAAGGATGAGTTCTGGTGGAAAGTGTGTCGGGTGCTGATCGTTATTTTGGGTGATTTCTTCATTTCCTTCCCAAAATAATTCCATTAATTGCCGGACTCGTTTTTGATGAATAAGCGGATTGTAATGAGAATCGCTTTTCATGCTTTTTGCTAAGTAACGAACAGCTTCCATAATGATCGATTTTTCTTCTGCTGTCCATGAAATCGTGTCTAATGGAGTGTTTAAGACGTTGGCTATATGATAACGAATTAAACGCAGCCGAACTAATTGGTGCTGTGCAAGATAAAACAAATCTTTTTCACTTCCAGCTAACGGATGGAATTTTGATTCGTCTTTTTGAAACCGAATAAGCGTTTCTGTTTTATGTAATTTTTTATCTAACTGCTCAATAATTTCTTTTTGACTGCTTTCTTCTTGGTTGTTTTCTAGAACCTTTCTAAACAATTTCTCAACAGCAGTTCCTGTATTTTGGGCCATTTTATTAATGTTTCGAATAATGTCCTGCGTATAATCCGGCGGGAAAACAAACATGTTTACGGCGGTGGAAACTAACAAACCGATTGTGGTTGTTCCTAACCTAATAAAAAAGGAAATAAAATAATTATCGTGCAGAACTTCAACCATTGCTACAGAAGTAAGGGTGGCAACTAAAAGACCAGCATGCAATTTAAGTTTCACACAAGTAGCAATTGTAAATACTGCCGCAAGTGCATAGGTTATTGGAGAATGGTCGAAAAAATAAATGAACAGCACGGCATAAAAAGAACCAAAGACGGAAGCCGGCAGACGAATGATCCCTTTTTTAATAGAATCTGAAACAGTGGGTTCTAAAGTGACAATTGCTGTAATGACAGCAAACACAGGCGGCCAGCCTAAGATTTGGCATATCCATGCTGTTATTAAAATGGCGACTCCTGTTTTGATTACCCGGTTTCCAGCAAATTGAAATCGTTTCATATCTTTTTCTCACCTTCATAAGTCTATCATACACGATTGGGCATCGTGAGAATAGATAAGGCCTGACTCCATAATGAAGTCAGGCCTTACATACGTCAAATCTGTTAAGCTTTTGCTGCTGATAATGTATTATCATATCTATTTAAAAGTTGGTCGAGTTCTTTACTTAAATTCACCACTTCTTCAGAAAAAAGTGGTTTATTCCAAGCGATATGATTTAATTTTTCTCTTTTCGTTTCAATTTCCCTAAGCAAGGTTTGCTCAGACATTATTGTTCACTCCCGTATGGATGATTATTTAATTTTATTTTTACCCATTTCCAAAGATTTGAAAACACTATTTTTCCATTTTCACAGAATTGTAAATTTATCCCCTATCTGCAAGAAGAGATGTTATAATTAATTTCGTAGAAAAAAATGTCAATCAAACGTTTGATTAATAGAATAACTCGAACTAAGAGTTATTCGTTTTTGTATGAATGAAAACGTCCAAAACAATTTTAAAAATATGAAACCTGTGGAGAGGCGAATTCGTAAGGAAGAGACCCGCAAAGTGGGTGGAGGTCTAGATATGGATGCGGTAGTAGAACGGCTGATTAGAGAAATAAAAAGAGAAAAAGATCAGGAAGCATTTGCAGAGCTGGTAGATTTGTATAAAGATAAAGTTTATCAAATTGCTTACCGGATGACCGGGAACAGCCACGAAGCGCAGGATATGGCTCAAGAATCATTTTTAAGAGCTTATGCCAACTTAGAAAGTTATGATGAAAAGAGAAAGTTTTCGACGTGGTTGTTTCGTATTACAACAAATTTATGCATCGACCGTCTGCGTAAAAAAAAGCCTGATTACTCCTTGGACGCTGAGATACAAGGCACAGAAGGGCTGACTGGTTATTCCCAAATTGCAGCTTCCGAAAAGCTTCCTGAAGAACAAGTGGTTACATTAGAAATGCAGGAATGGGTGCAGCGGGAAATTTCCTATTTGCCGCCAAAGTATCGTTCCGCTATTATATTACGATACATAGAAGGTTTGCACATAAAAGAAATTAGTGAAATTTTAGATCTGCCGGAAAACACTGTTAAGACTCACATACATAGAGGCCGTGAAGCCTTGCGCAAACGGCTGGGAAATGCGTAAGGAGGGAGGAATAAAGGATGGCATGTGAAAAAAAGTACGAAATACAACTGCACAAATACTTGGATGGGGAAATGATTGATTCGGAGCGTACCGAGTTTTACCGGCACTTAGAAGCATGTGAGGAGTGTTCGGCCCATTACAAAGAACTGAAAAAAGCAGTTATGCTTGTACAGAGCTCCTCCCATATTGAAGCGCCTGCTGGCTTTACGGAAGCTGTAAGGAATAACCTTCCTCGTGAAAAGAAACGGAAGCATTGGAAAAATTGGATGAAACAGCATCCTGTCTTAGTAGCTGCATCATTGTTTGTTTTTTTAATGGCCTCCAGTTTATTATCTGTTTGGAATGAACAATCTGGTGAAGGAGTTTCGGTAGTCGGCGGACAAGGTGTAGAGATTGACCGGGAAAACGACACGGTGATTGTTCCAGAAGGAGAAACGGTTGATGGCGATCTTCTTGTCAAAAACGGAAGCGTCGAGGTGAAAGGGGAAATAACCGGAAATTTAACTGTTATAAATGGAGAACAATATTTAGCTTCAGCTGGCAAGGTTGCTGGGGAGATTGAACAAGTAGACCAGGCTCTGGAATGGTTTTGGTATCATACAAAACGGATCGTTTCCGATGTCTTCTCTTTTGAAGAGAACAATAAAGAAGAGCAAAAATAAAGGTTTCATATATATTATAAAAGGAAAAATGAAACAAAGCCGATACCCAGGACGTCTAATTCCTGGGTGTTTTTTTTATAACGGAAGAAAGTCTTTTTTAAAAATAAGGTTTTCTCTGCATAAATATGAAGATAAATCGAATTTCTATTATTAAAACAGAAAAAGTGTACGTAACCTGTAAGGCGAATAGGAAAAGATATATGCTATAATAAATTTATTGTTTTCTTTTTCTTGCAAGAGCTAATTGGAGGAAGAGCGATGTTGCCTGGAGACGACTTTCAATTTTTAAATATGTTAGGTACAGTTGTAGATATCTCGCTAGTAGCGTATGTTATTTATAAATTGATAACTGTTATTCGCGGAACACGGGCTGTACAGCTTCTAAAGGGGATAACTGTCATATTAGCTGTTTGGTTTTTAAGCAGCTTCTTTGGACTGCGTACTTTACAGTACATTATGTCCCAGGCCGTTACATACGGGCTTTTAGCTATTATCATTATTTTTCAGCCGGAACTAAGACGCGCCCTTGAACAGTTAGGAAGAGGCCGGCTATTTGGACGTTCCGCCACCCCGGAAGAAGAAAATTCAGTTAAAACAGTAGAAGCAATTATGAAATCAGTGAAGTATATGGCAAAACGCCGCATTGGCGCACTGCTGTCCATTGAAAAGGAAACGGGAATGAATGATTACGTTGAAACTGGTATACCTATGAATGCTACAGTTACTTCGGAGCTGTTGATTAATACATTTATACCGAATACCCCGCTTCACGATGGAGCAGTTATTATGCGAAATAATGAAATTGCAGCTGCAGCGTGCTATCTTCCATTGTCGGAAAACCCTTTTATTTCAAAAGAGCTGGGTACTCGTCATCGCGCCGCTTTAGGAATTAGTGAAGTTACCGATTGTTTAACCATTGTAGTCTCAGAGGAAACAGGCAGTATTTCTGCAACCAAGAATGGAGATTTACATAGAGATCTCGATGAAGATACTTTACGGGCAATGCTGGAGCGCGAATTAATTGCTGACGTGAAAAACACCTCTGGTCTGTGGCAATGGGGAGGCAAAAAAGATGGATAAGTTATTTAATAATCACTGGTTTGTCAAATTTGTCTCCTTGCTGATTGCAGTAATGCTTTATATGATGGTTAATATGAATAATATCAGCAATCAGCCAGGTGTGCTTCCGGACAATAATGATGAAAGCTCCTATACAATTAACGATGTGGAAGTTAATGCTTATTATGATGATGAAGAATACGCAGTGGCGGAGATGGAAGAAACAGTAGATGTGGAGCTGAGAGGTCCTCAAACGTCTATCATGCTGTTTCAACTATCAAGGCCGGCATATGAGGTTTATGTCGATCTGGAAGACAAAGGCCCTGGTGTTCACAATGTCCGGCTGGAATACCGTGATTTCCCTGCTGACCTGGATGTTTCGATCAACCCGCGCTTTACAAGTGTGGAACTTCAGCAGCTGGAAACCGTGAATTACCCGGTTGAGGTAGACCTGGTTAATGAAGAGGAAGCGGAAGATGGATATACTTTTGGAGGAGCAAGAGTCAATCCTTCTGAAGTAAAAGTGAAAGCTCCCCAACCTGTCCATGAACAAATCGAAACCTTAAAAGCTTTTGCAGACGTCGATGGGGCGGATGGAAGAATTGAATCAGAGTCTGAGGTAATCGCATATGACCAAAATGGAAATGAACTGGATGTTCCAATTGAGCCGGAAACAGTAGATATAGAAGTACCTGTTACAAGTCCTTTCCGAAAGGTTCCTATAAATTTATCGAGGGAAGGGACGCTTCCAGATGATTTGAGTATTGAATCGCTAAACATGGAACCGACTGAAGTGACCATTTTTGGCCCGCTGTCGCAAATAGAAGACATAAATACAGTTGAGGCTGTTTTGGACTTATCCGAAATCGAGGATGACGGGGTAATTGAATTAGATTTAATAGCTCCTGAAGGAATAGAGAGAGTAAAACCAGAAAAAGTAGATGTTGAAGTGGAAATTGGAGAACAAGAAGAAACGGCGTTTGAAGATATTCCGATTGAAATTGAGAACATTCCAGAGCATTATTCACTTGAAATTATCGAGCCTGCACAAGGGTATACAGACGTGACCATTTATGGTTCCTCTTCTGTATTAAATGATTTAAATCAAGAAGACATTTCTTTAACTGCTGACTGGGAGGACCGAGAGGAAGGAGGCAGTCCCCAAAAGCTGCCTGTACAAACCTCGGGTCCTTCTGAGATAAAGGTCGAACCTGATATAGATGAAATTGAAGTAGAATGGACAGAAGAAGCTGAGGGGTGACTTCTCCATTGGAGAAGCAATTCCTAATAGGCCTGAAATCTGCTATAGCCAGTACATCTTGTTGAACTGAAGGAGAGATGGAGTATGGGTAAGTATTTTGGAACGGACGGAGTGCGAGGTATAGCTAACACTGAACTGACGCCTGAGTTAGCGTTTCGTCTTGGCCGTGCAGGAGGATATGTCCTGACAAAGGATGCAGAACATCCAAAAATTCTAATTGGACGGGACACAAGAATTTCAGGAGAAATGCTGGAAGGAGCACTTATTTCCGGGCTATTATCCATGGGGGTAGAAGTAATGCGTCTTGGTGTTATTTCAACGCCAGGTGTGTCTTACCTTACAAAAGCTGTTAGCGCACAAGCTGGTGTAATGATTTCAGCTTCCCACAATCCGGTGGAAGATAACGGAATTAAGTTTTTTGGTTCAGATGGTTTTAAGTTATCAGAGGACCAGGAAAGTGAAATTGAAAGTTTATTGGATGGAGATGACTCATTACCTCGTCCAACCGGAAAAGACGTTGGAATAGTTAATGACTATTTTGAAGGCGGCCAAAAATACCTGCAATTTTTAAAGCAAACGGTTAATGAAGATTTTTCTGGACTTCATATTGCTCTTGATTGCGCACATGGTGCAGCCTCATCGCTTGCTCCGCACCTATTCGCTGATTTAGACGCCGATATTTCTACTATCGGCAACAATCCGGACGGTGTTAATATTAATGACGGAGTTGGATCGACTAATCCTGAGAAACTTGCTGCTTTTGTGAAAGAAAAAGGCGCTGATGTAGGACTGGCCTTCGACGGAGATGCTGATCGATTGATTGCTGTAGATGAGAAAGGTCAGTATGTAGATGGCGACAAAATTATGTATATTTGTGCTAAGTATTTAAAACAGGAAGCTATGCTTTCTCACAACACCGTAGTAACTACTGTTATGAGTAATCTGGGGCTCTACAAAGCTCTCGAGAAACTTGGTATTGCAACGAAAAAAACAGCAGTAGGCGACCGATACGTAATGGAAGAAATGCGCCAGGGCGGATATAGTCTAGGAGGAGAACAATCCGGACATATTATCTTTCTTGACCACGTAAAAACGGGAGACGGGATGCTTACGGCCCTGCAGCTGGTGGATATTATTCAAGCTTCTGGGAAACCGCTATCTGAGCTTGCAGGAGAGATGGAAAAATTCCCGCAAAAACTCGTTAATGTACGAGTGACAGACAAATATGAAGTTAGCTCCAACCCTTATGTCAAAGAGGCGATAGAAAGAGTAGAAGCAGATATGGGAGGTAACGGGCGTATACTAGTGCGTCCTTCGGGTACAGAACCCTTAGTTCGCGTTATGGCAGAAGCAGAAACAGAAATCCTTTGTGATAAATATGTAGAAGAAATTGCTTCTGTGGTGGAAAAACATATGGGTCAAAAAGAAGAAGCATAAATAATAAGACACAGCCTGCACAAACTACGCGGGCTGTGCATAGCTTATTAATGTACGGTTTAAAAGATAAAACTGCGCCCTTTTTATGTCTCATGTCAGTCAGGCGTTTGATTGGGTAATAAATGGGGTAAGGTCTCTGCAGGCTTTCTTTACGGTTAATTGTTTTTATACTGGTAGGCGTTTTTATGCAGCTTCCTTTACAATAAGGACGGATGTTCTAATGAAATTATTTGAATAAGTCAACAGCCTGTAGTAAGATGGATCAAGATTTTAAGGTAAAGACAAGGGGGATAGCCACAACTTCATAATCAAAAGCGCCCGGACTGCTCTCGACCGGACGAAACGAAAGAGCAGTTGACGAGGAGGAGGTTCATCGATTGATCGGCGGATGCCTCCCGGTTGCACGTCACAACCGCAAATTCAGGTTGAAACCATAGAGGTGACTCTGTGAACAAAAACCTGGATAATGACGAGATCATATATAAACAGCTGATTAATAAAGAGAAGAGCGGGGCGTGGTATGCCCCGCAGCATACCATGGCTCCGCCGAGGAGGTCATGACAGTATGTGTGGAATTGTAGGATATATCGGAGGAGAACAAGCAAAAGATATACTCATTAAAGGATTGCATAAACTCGAATATCGCGGCTATGACTCAGCAGGCATCGCCCTTGTGGATGAAAATGGAATTAATTTGTATAAAGAAAAGGGACGAATTTCCGAATTAGAAAAAACAATTGGAAAAGAAGCAGCCGGAACAACGGGTATTGGTCACACGCGCTGGGCAACTCACGGTGCACCAAGTAAAGAAAATGCCCATCCGCATCAAAGTGCGAGCAAGCGTTTTACGCTCGTTCATAACGGTGTGATTGAAAATTACCAGCAGCTCAAACGTGATTATTTGCAAAATGTTGAGCTTTTAAGTGAAACAGATACCGAAGTAATTGTTCAGCTCATTGAAACATTTGTAGAAAAAGGGGAAAGCACGGAAGATGCATTCCGCCGCACACTTTCTATGTTACACGGTTCTTATGCCATCGCTTTGGTAGATAATCAGAACAACAAAACGATATATGTCGGAAAAAACAAAAGCCCTCTTCTTGTAGGTCTCGGTGATGGAGTGAATGTAGTAGCATCCGATGCAATGGCAATGCTTCATATTACAAAAGAGTTCATTGAAATCATGGACCAGGAAGTGGTCATTGTTAAAAAAGACAGTGTCGAGGTAAAAACACTCGATGGCTCTAAGGTAGAACGACAGTCGTTTACGACGGATATCGATGAAAGCGATACAGAAAAAGGCACATACAACCATTTTATGCTAAAAGAAATCGATGAGCAGCCGTTTGTCATCCGTAATATCATCCAGAAATATCAAAACGAGAACGGTGATATTAAGCTTGATGAAGATATTCGTAAAGCAATCAATGAAGCAGACCGCGTCTATGTTATTGCTGCCGGAACCAGCTATCATGCAGGTCTTGTCGGTAAGGAACTTATGGAAAAGGTAGCAAAAAAACCTGTAGAAGTTCACATAGCCAGCGAATTTTTATATAATGAGCCGATGCTTTCCGAAAAACCGCTCTTTATCTTTATTTCACAAAGCGGCGAAACCGCAGATTGCCGCGGTGTATTAGTAAACGTGAAAAAACAAGGCCACAAAGCCTTAACTATTACTAACGTGCCTGGTTCCACTTTATCACGTGAAGCAGATTTTACTCTTCATACGTACGCTGGACCCGAAATTGCAGTGGCGTCCACCAAAGCATATACAGCTCAAATGGCGGTGTTTTCTATCCTAGCCATGGATAGCTCCCGTGCTCAAGGGATAGACACAGACTTTGACGCCATTCAGCAACTTGGCTTAATTGCAAATGCAATGGAAGCACTATGCGACCAAAAAGATAAAATGGAACAAATTGCACGTGATTATATGTTTGAAACGAGAAATTGTTTCTTTATTGGCCGTGCGATTGATTACCATGTAGTGCAAGAAGGTGCCCTAAAGTTAAAAGAAATTTCTTATATCCAAGCAGAAGGCTTTGCCGGCGGGGAACTGAAGCATGGAACCATTGCTTTAATTGAAGAAGGGACTCCAGTCGTAGCAGTAACCACTCAAAAGCATGTGAACCTAAATATTCGAGGAAATGTTCAAGAAGTGGTTGCCCGTGGAGCGAATGCGTGCATTATAAGCACGGAGTCAACGAAAGAAGAAGGCGATCAAATCGTACTGCCAGATATCCACGAGCTCATGACTCCGCTTGTTTCCGTAGTACCGCTTCAGCTTATTGCTTATTACGCAGCGCTGCATAGAGGCTGCGACGTGGATAAACCTAGAAATCTAGCGAAAAGCGTCACTGTTGAATAAATGAAAATAACTTTGTCCTTGTATTGTGAGTTACTAGTTAACTATGTATTTACAATAAAATGAAGGTTTTTTAAACCCTAACGTGCAGGATCTTACGTTAGGGTTTTTATAATGATTGGATTTAACATTTTGATGTATGAAAACAGTTACAAGCACAGCCCTTTTATTCTATAGTAGAGCCAATTTGTTGTAAAATGGATTGTAATGAACACCATTTAATTGGGAGACTGAAACATAATCGTTGAAATGCAGTTCTCCTAAATAGATCTCTGACACCTGTCCCGAACCTTTTGGTAGTTCCCTACGGTTGATCAACTTTAAATCTATTCAACCAAAAAAATAATAAAATAAGATAAAACGAACAAATTGTTATAAGTGGACAATTATAAGAGGTACAAAGAGTATATGGGAGAAAAACATCCATGACGCACGCTTACATACTATTTTCATAAATAGATAGATATGTGTTATTCTAATTTTGTTCACAACGGGCGACTTTTGTAAGAGACAAAAGTCATTAAAAATCAAATATGTAGAGAAGAGGTGTTGGGTTGAATTTTCAATCTATCAAACAGGAGTGGTTTGGCAACGTAAGAGGAGATGTACTAGCCGGTATTGTTGTTGCGCTTGCTCTTATCCCGGAGGCAATTGCTTTTTCCATCATTGCGGGCGTTGACCCAATGGTAGGACTGTATGCTTCGTTTTGTATTGCTGTCGTTATTGCCTTTGTCGGTGGAAGGCCAGGAATGATTTCAGGTGCAACCGGTGCGATGGCTCTTCTTATGATTACTCTTGTCGCAGATCATGGTCTTCAATATTTGCTGGCAGCTACGATATTAACAGGTATCCTCCAAATATTGTTCGGTGTATTTAAATTGTCTAAAGTTATGAAGTTTGTCCCTCGTTCGGTTATGGTTGGATTTGTTAATGCGTTAGCTATTCTTATTTTCACCTCCCAACTGCAGCATTTTGTAGGTGAAACGTGGATTATGTACGCTTTAGTTGCATTAACTTTGGCTATTATTTACTTGCTTCCAAAGGTTACAACGGCTGTACCCTCAACATTAGTTGCCATTATCGTTGTTACAGCAATAGCAATTTTTGCAAATTTTGGAGTGCGAACAGTTGGAGATTTAGGTTCTCTTACGCAATCTCTTCCTGTCTTTATGCTTCCATCTATACCGTTAACATTTGAAACATTAGCTATTATTTTTCCTTATGCTTTAGCCTTAACGATTGTAGGACAACTAGAGTCATTGTTAACAGCTTCTATTGTAGATGATATGACAGATACAGAAAGTGATAAAAACAAAGAGTGCAGAGGACAAGGTATTGCTAATATTGTCACAGGGTGTTTTGGCGGTATGGCAGGTTGTGCTATGATTGGCCAATCGGTCATAAACGTAAAATCAGGAGGAAACGGTCGGCTTTCTTCTTTAGTAGCCGGTGTCGCTTTGATGATTCTCATTATTGCTCTTGGCGGTGTGGTTGTACAAATTCCAATGGCTGCATTAGCCGGCGTTATGATCATGGTTTCTATCGGAACATTTGACTGGAGTTCATTAGCAAACATCCATAAAGTTCCAAAAACAGATTCTACAGTGATGGTTGTAACGGTAGCAACTGTAGTTATTACTCATGATTTATCTAAAGGGGTTTTGGCCGGCGTCTTATTAAGTGCCATCTTCTTTGTCAGTAAGATCTCAAGAATCCATGTGGAAGAAAAATTGGTTTCTGGCCAACAAAAGAAAATATATTCACTACGAGGTCAATTGTTTTTTGCTTCTGTTTCTGATCTCCCTAAAAAATTCAAGTATAACGATGAAATAAAAGAAGTAGAGATTGACTTAAGTGAAGCTCATTTATGGGATGATTCGGCTATTAATGCTTTGGATAAGATTGAAACTAAATTTGAGCAGCAAGAAATTAAAGTAACGTATGCGGGGTTAAATCCGGAAAGTAAGCAGTTGTTGAACAAAATAGGCGGATTAACCAAAGCTTCAGGACACTAAAACCTTCATAAATCTTAAAGACGATCACGTAAAAGTGGTCGTTTTTTTAGTGTTTAGGAAATTATATTTTTCGAATTGTGGATAACTATCTCCATATTGTTTGATCCGCGTCTAGCTTCAGCGCCCAGCCTCTCGGAGGCCCAAGACGGTTAAAGGAACTTTTGCTAGAATCGCAAACATCGTGTTCGCAACGCAAAAGTCAGCACATCCTGTGGAAGTAAGAGCGCCTTTAGTGACTGGAGAACATTTACCTGTCGAGGCTGATCAGGGCGCTTGCGCTTTTGTTCTTGCTTCTTTACAGGGAGAGCTAAGTTTCATAAGATATAGATAATTGAATAGACAGGAGGATAAATATGTATCAATACGTACTCATTGCAGCAGATGGGTCGGAACATGCCTATCGTGCAGCCCAGCATGCTGTTGGACTATTAGAGACTGGCGGAACTATTGATGTTGTCTATGTTATAGACGGCTCCAAATCTAAAACCGATGTACTGCATACAGGGGACAAAGAACTAATTACGAAAAAAAGACGCGAGAAACTTAAAAATATAGAAGAGTTGTTAAATGAAAAACAAGTATCTTACAATGTTCAGTTTTTACACGGGGAGCCAGGTCCTACCATTGTAAAACATGCCAATGATAATAAATATGATTGTATTGTTATGGGAAGTCGCGGTTTAAATAATTTGCAGAGTATGGTTTTAGGTAGTGTCAGTCATAAAGTAGCAAAGCGTGCGAACTGTCCTGTTATGATTGTAAAATAAAAGACCGCAGGAAGTTTATTTACCTGCAGTCTCACTTTTTATTTTCTGCTACTTGCATGTTAATTAAACTAAAGAGAGTTAGTTTTTTTTCTGCATACAGCAATGCCTAATGGATAGCGCACACCAGGACGCTTGGTGTTTTCTATAGAAACACCTTGCTGATAAAAAAATTGAACACTATCAAACATGTCATTTTCAGTGAATAATGTATGAAATTCGTGTTCTGTTAACTGGTGATAATGAAAAGGAGAGTTACAAGGTTTTCTTCTCCCTTGGCCGAATGGGGTAGATAAAACCATGGTACCGCCTGGTTTCAGCAAAGCGCTTATTTTTGTTAAAAAATCCCGGTCATCTGGTACATGCTCTATTGTTTCAAAAGAAATAATGGTATCAAATGTACCAATCTTATCTTTAAGCTTTGAATCAAGAACATCTCCCGTTTGAAATGTGAGTAATGGATGGTAATAAGTTTTTTTTGCATAATGAATGGTGTCAGGATCAATATCAACACCTAATATTTTTGTGATTTGTTTCTTTCTTGCTTTTGCTATCATTTGTGCTCCATACCCAGAACCGCAGGCAATGTCCAGTACATCTTTTTGAGCATAAGGTACAGCAAAATAATACCGGGCAAGGTGTTCAAGCAGCAACCCATTACTAGGCTTCATTTCTTTAGGAATAATTCTTTCTCCCGTATCTTTTAACACATGTGATCACCGCTATCTTAATTAGTAGACAATTATAATCATTAGAAAAACTCGGCTTGTCGCCGAGTCTTATGGCGGAAGACGTAGTTTTTCTTATACTTTGATCCTTTAGCAAAGTTAAATCTTCCTAAAGTATAAACGAAAACGTTCGTTACAATCAAACCTTCTAACATTCAGGTTATTCGTGTCCATTATTTCACATGATCTTTTCGTTATGATATATTTTCTGTGTACCCCTTAAATCCTCTAAATCCCCAGTAATAATTTTTCCCCAAACGATTCAAAAATGGAAAGGAAAAACCATTGAAAGAGTAAAAATATTTAAATCGTGAAGAACAAAAACAACTGAAAAGTCTGCAAACTCAATTAGAAGCGTGTAACTCTGATAAAGAAAGAAAACAATTAATAACAAAAATCGCATTACTGCGTGAAAAAGCTAAAATAAGAATCAGAAATAAAAAATAGAAGGGAGTTCTTTATGTCAGGTAAGGAACATGATGAGTTTGAAGCAGAACGAGCTCATCTCAAAAAGACCAAAGAATACATTCAGGAAGTATTAGAAAAGTCACTGAAAGATCAAAAAGGCTACCAAAGCAATATTAAACAAGCATTAGTGGAATTGGACCATTTAGATAGCAGTTTAAGTTATGTAAACACCTTATCAAACGCTCAATTACTTGAAATGACTAATAAGGAGTTCCGAAACTTATTAAAGGTAAAAGATAATCCATATTTCAGCCGTATTGATTTCACGCCAAAACATACGGGCGAAACTGAAGAAATGTATATTGGGAAGACGTCCTTAAGCAGAAAAGATACGCATGAACCCGTTATTGTTGATTGGCGATCTCCCATTGCGAACTTATATTATGATGGCAGCTTAGGAGAAGCAGCTTATGAGGCAGAAGGACAGACACATGAGGGAGATTTGTCTTTAAAAAGACAATATGTGATTGAAGATGGCGACTTGAAAGAAATAAGAGATATTGATATTACGGCACGGGATCAAATGCTGCAGGCTTCTCTTACGACGAATGCAGAAAAACGATTAAAAGATATTGTATCTACCATCCAAGCAGAACAAAATCGCATTATACGGGCTGAAATGAATAAGCCTTTAATTGTTCAAGGAGTGGCTGGCAGTGGAAAAACGACCATTGCGATGCACCGAATTGCTTACTTTATTTATACGTACGCCGAAAACTTTAATCCTTCAGAAATGATGATATTAGCACCAAGTAAACTGTTTCTTGATTATATTTCGGATGTTCTTCCAGAGCTTGGAGTGGAGGATGTAACCCAGACAACATTCCAAGATTTTTTTCAAGAGGCCATGGGAAAAAAGTTTACTTTTACAAAGTCGGATGAAAAGCTGCTGAAGCTTGTAGAAGGAGATCCCAAAGAAGACCTCGACACTTTATCCTGGGTTGCTCAATTTAAAGGTTCTATGCTGTGTAAAGAATTGATTGATCGGTATGCTGCTGATATCACAGACAATCTTATTGTGGAGGAAGATTTAAAACTGGATCGGTTTGTATTATTTGAAGGGAAAAAGGTGAAAGCTCTTTTTGAAGAGCAATACGCATATATGCCGCCTTTTCAACGCATAGAAAAAATCAAGAAAGTGATTTCAAATCAAGTCAAAACGAAGAAAAAAGACATTCTCCAAAAGGTTGAAGACATCTATGATAACCGGATTGAAAAGATTCGGTACAGTGTAAAAGATCCAGAAAAACGAAGAGAAAAAATTGTTAATGTCATGGATCAAAAAGAAGAATATTTAGAAAGATTAAAAAAAGAATCTAAAAATATAGTGAATCCTTACGTTAAGAAATTTAATAAAAGATAGCGTAAGATAGTTTGTGTAAGTTCCTTGAGACAAAAAAAGAGGTAGGGTATCCTCAGAATTAACGACCAAATCAACTCGAGAGGAGATGCCCTACCTATGTCTACTAGTATAGGACAAAATAA
>NZ_JBHFQG010000036.1:0-35824 GCF_041949975.1 Alteribacillus sp. JSM 102045
AAATATATTCAACACTATAATGAAGAGCGAATACAAGAAAAACTAGGCTACCTTACTCCAAAAGAGTTTGGAGTCAAAGCAGCCTAGCAGGTGTTTTATATCTGTCTCATTTAGCTATGGCAGTTCATCTTCTACGTTTTCTTTTTACATACTGCTAAGTTATTTTTCTAATCCTAAAAAATTTGGTTAATAGCCATGGGCCTTGTGGAAATCCAAGATTGATTTGCCAAGCTCCGATTCCTAAAAGTTCATATTCTGTTATCAACCTCATTTTTTCGGCCATGCTTCTAGGATCTTCAAACCAGACAACATGTCTTTGCCCCTCCACGTCCGTGTAATAAAAATAAGGAGATTTAAACTGTTCAGAATAATTAATAGCAGAACCTTGACTAATGGCAAGTTCTACCGCATTTTGATTGGAAACTACTTCTGCCAAGGTGTCTGGATCATACGGCAGTGTCCAATCGTATCCATATAGCGGTACGCCAAGCAAAATTTTTTTAGGATTCATCCTTTCTAAGGCAAATTCAATAGTTTGTCTCACCTCATCAATCGGTGCAACCGGACCGGGTTCGCTTTCTTGATGATGCCAATCATAGGCCATAATAAACATGAAATCAACAACAGACCCGATGGCTCCATAATCATACCCTTCCAACCAGGGAATGTCTTCACTCGTTTTTGGAGGGACGGCAATACTTATTAACAACCCCTCGGGTTCAAGCCGGTCGTTAAGTTCACTTAAAAAGGTAGAAAATCGATCGCGATCCTCAGGAAGTACCATTTCAAAATCAATATTGACTCCTGCATATCCCTTATTTGATACAAGGTTAAAAATATTATTAATTAGATTTTGTCTTGCTGACGTATCCGTTAATATTTGATGAGCTAATTCAGAACTAAACCCCGATGGTGTCAAGTTGGTAATGGTAGCAAGCGGGGCAACATTATTTTGCCATGCTGTCTCGATGGCTTCTAAGTCGTCTAATTCGCTCAGTGAACCATCATTTGAAATGTGATACTCAAAAAATGAAAAATACGTTGCATAGGGAGAAAAGTCTTGTATTAATTCCTGATCATCCTGTGTTCCTGTAATATAGATATATCCTAAGGTATCAGCCGTATAATTGATCTCAGGAATGTTGATTTCCATTCCCGGATATAGCTGCTCCACATTTATTGATGGATTAGCATTGATTAACTGCTCTACAGAAACGTAAGCCATCTTTGAAATTTGATACAAGGAATCTCCAGGTTGGACGATATAGACATCCTTAGTAATGAGTAAAGCTTGGCCGGGAATAATATCAGGTGAATCCAGCCCATTGACAAGACGGAGTGTATCCATAGGAATATCATATTTTTGACTAATAGAAAAGATTGAATCACCCGGTTGGACCGTATAGATAAATATGTCATCCAGCCCCTTTCTGGCTGATATTTTCTTTTGCAAAACAGCGTTAGAAACATTACTTCATATGCTTAAGGGGTTATCCTTTACAGCAGTCATAATGGATTTTTTAATGGAATAAAAATATAAATAAGCAAAATTTTTGTGAAATTTTTGTTATGCTCAATGATTATTTTGGTGGTTTAGATCCTTTATCTGATGACATTAATATAAGTATTATTTCTTTCAGGTTATTATGAATCGATATCACATTTCTTATTTTCTTTTTAAAATGAAGGAATGAAGCAAAATAAAATCCAAAAATTTGTTCCATTAGAAGTTAATGGTATGAACATTCTTCACCGCTGCTGGGGGGGACAAAATGAAATACTGGGGTCAAAACCTGCTGATTAAAATAACGGCCGACAGCTCAATTTTTTAAGCTGCCGGCCAATAATTTATTTTTTTAATAAGAGCAAGCTTCTCCATTTGGGCAACATCATAAATTGCTTTTCTATCATTCTTTTCCGCTCATAATAGATTGCCATATGTTATGTCACCCGCTTTGTCTGTAAAAAAGCAATATAGAGTAAGTTGAAGGAACGGCCCTACTGATAATATGTCACTTCCGGGAAGCTCAGTTAGTATGTCATTCAACTTCTTTTAAAAAGATTCTATCTTTAAAACCACCGCGGCTTTCCTGTTTTTCTCTTCTAATTTTTTCTACAATCTCAATATTACCGCCATGAACTTCAGCGAAAGAATGAATAATTTCCATCACATCTGCCAGCTCTTCTAGTGCTTCCTGATCATTATCTGCCTGCAGGTATTCCGCTGTCTCTTCCTGCAGCTTTTTCTTTAACTCTGTTGCAAATTCTTTTTCATTCAAGGTCCTTATTATGCATTTTTTACCATCCTTCTCTATAATTTGTGGTATATAATCACGGACAAGTTTGTTATATGCAGGCACTGCCTATTCCTCCTTTCATTTCTTGCTGCCTTTACGGCGGAAATACATATGTAAGCGATAGTCTGTAATTTCCTGCAGCATGGTTTTGAGCTGATCAGCATGTTCAGGGGCGACTTCTACGTCTGTCCAGAATTTCTCGCCATCAAAATGAAACATACCTTTACTGCTTCCGGCCCACTTTGTCATCGGCATGTTTGCTATTAATCTAGCTGTAGCTTTTTCATCAAAGTTCCACAGTTTTTTGGTACCCTTATCACTGAAATCAATGTTGCGGCGGTATTCTTTTTCCATATAAAAATCATTGAACGCTTTTGCAGCTTCTTCCGGCCGTATGGGTGCAAGGATGTTCTTTCGGGAGAGCATAATGGTTAGAAGCACCATTTTGTAGGCTTTGGTCATTCCCGTTTTTTCTAGCTCTTCCAGTAGATGTTGATAGGTCATATAAACCTCTGCCTCTTCATACTCCAGTTCTCCTAAACGATAAAGAAATCCGAAATATCCACCGTAGGTTTTTTTCAGTTCATTGTCGCCAGCACTTGTCTGAACACCCATTTCCATATAAGAAGGACGTCGTCCCAATTCCTGTTTTATAGTATAATATTCCTGCTTGATCTGTTCCTTACGAGGACTCCGTTTTTTTCTCATCACGTTGAGAAGATCGATTACTTGGGTGTCCAGATGAAAATCACAGATTTCCGGAACAGCCGGGTAATGTCCCGGCTTCGTTAAAACCCTCCCCTCTATATCAAAAAGTGAAAGTTTCACATCCGCATTACGATAATTCCCGATTAGATCAATAATGGTACAATGGCTTTTACCCTCTGCCAAGCGGAGCCCGCGGCCAATCTGCTGGGTAAAAACTGTCAGGGATTCCGTCGGACGCACGAAAAGCAGCGTATCCACAGTTGGAATATCTACCCCTTCGTTAAATAAATCAACAGTAAATATTATTTCGAAGCTGCCATTGCTTAGTTTTTCAATAGCTTCCTTGCGGCTGACCTCCGACTGGAAATGAACGGCTGCACCCTGTGTACCTTGCTTCTGGAAATAGGAACGTAAAAACTCGGCCTGCTTAATGGACGAGCAGAAGCATAACGTCCTTGACTGCCTATGCTCCTGCCAGTTTTTCCATATCTTCTCGGCATGTTTCTCTTGCAGCTGGACCTGTTCTAACTGCTGATGATCATAATGATTTCCTGCCCAGCGAACGGAAGAGTAATCCGTATCATCATACACACCATGATACACAAACGGTGCGAGCCATCCTCTTCGGATTGCAGTTAAAAAGTCGATTTCACGAGCGACATTGCCGTCACAAAGAGCATATACATCTTTGTTATCCATCCGATGCGGAGTAGCGGTAATCCCAAGCAGAAAATCAGGGTCAAAATATTCCAGTACCTTCTGGTAAGTGGAAGCTGCGGCATGATGGAATTCATCTATTACTACCAGGTCAAATTGAGAGGGAACAAACTGATTTAGGTTCTCTTTCATACTTAACGTAAAAACCGATGCAAATACAACATCTGCTTCAGGTTCTTTTCGCTTGGCATGATAAAAACCTGTTGACCTTTCAGAATAGACATTTTGAAAGGAAGCTTCAGCCTGGTTTAATATTTCTTCCCGGTGTGCAACAAACAAGACCTTCCGAAAATGTTCGGCAAAAAAAGCGGCCAAATAGGTCTTTCCTAGCCCCGTTGCCATGACGACCATTGCTTTTTTGTAGCCTTCTTCTTTCATCTCCCTCAAGGTGTCCAACACTTCCGGCTGGGCAAAACGAGGTTGTGGCTTTTCTTGTTGATAGACGGGCGAATGTTCCTTTATGTAACAATGCTCCTCTTCCACACCAGGAAGCATCATGCCTGCTTCTTCTGTCTCAGACCATGAAGCGGCCAGATCTGGATTCTGGCGGTGAAAGAGCTCATAATGATGTTGATATACTTTTATTGTTTCCCTGTTAATTGGAATGGTATCGGATCCGTGAAATAAATGGGTGAACATTTCAAGCGCCTCATCGTGCGCCTTTTCCGCCACTTCCCGCTCGATCGCGAGATTCCATTCCACACCTTCTGTCCAGGCAGCTCTGGAAAGATTAGAAGAACCAACAATGAGCTGCCCCTTCTCTTGTTCTTTGAGCATGAGAGCCTTTGGATGAAAAGATACACCGTCACTCTGCTTCATTCTTATTTCTATATTAGGGTGAACAGCAAGTAATTCTTGCAGTGCCTCTGGCTGTGTCACATACAAGTAATCGCCGCATAACACCTTCACATCGGCCCCTCGTACTGCAGCTTCCCATAATGAATCACGCAGCAGGTCAACACCGGAGCGCATGACAAAAGAGCTTATTAGATAAATAGAAGAAGCTTTGGCCAGACGAGGTTGCAGCTTCTGATATAATTGTTTGGTAATTAATTGTACAGGTTCACACATATATGTACCTTCCTTATGGATACTGGACAATATTAGGTATCGCTTTCCGAATGCCTCCTCTAGGATCTTCTATATCTCCATTATACCGGGGAATCAAATGAACATGAAGATGAGGAACCGTCTGCCCGCCATATTCTCCAATGTTCACTCCAATGTTGTAGCCATCGGGGGCGAATTCCTTATCAAGTGCTTTCTTTTGCTCTTGTATTAATCGATGAATAGCCAGCACTTCTTCTTCTGCTGCTTCAAAGTAAGAAGAAAAATGCCGTTTTGGAATAATTAGAGTGTGACCCTTTTGGACGGGATAGAGATCATAGAAAGCTTTTGCATACTCGTTTTCTCTCAAAAGTTGTTTTGGTGATATTTCACAAAAAGGGCATGACATAGGATAACTCCTTTGGTTTTATGGTTCTAGAACATAATTTTTTATTCGTTGCATTCTATATCAATCATCAATTACAAAACAAAAGGTGCATTACCTTGTCCCTACTTTCTAATTTTAACAGTTTCATATTCATTGTTTTTGTAGTGAAATTTTCTCATTGAACCCACCCGCAAATTATTAATTGCTTACTATATTATATGATTTTACAATTCTTTAATAAAGCACATTTGATGACGAAAGAAATGTTTGTTCTATAATAAATGGTGAGCTTTATGCCTTAATGTTGTCTATCTGTCCAACCTTTATCGATTTTTTAACATATATAATTATTGTGAGCTTAAATTAAATACTTCTTTAGTTTTTATTCCAAATCCTGATATAGATTTATAATAACCAAGCATGTTGTATTCTTTGTACAGATCAAAACCATTTGAAAATAGGAGAGGAGGATAGATATGTCTGACTGATATGGTGGATTCGGACGCGGGCGTGATTTTGCGCTTATTGTCATCTTGTTTATTCATTTAATTATTATAGGTACCAGTTTTGTATTATATTAAATAACTTTTTCGGACAAAGTTCATTGTCTTTTGCCTCTTTTATAGTTATGAGCGGATTGAATGAGGTTTCTCCTTACTTTGTGGCACTAGTGAATGTTGGGAAGATTTTTGCATAGAAATAGAGGGATACATTCTTGATAGGAAGCTTTAGCCTCCTAATTTTCGTTCAACCTATTCAATATCATGTCATGTTCTCCAACTTTTCTTGATAAGTAAGCTGTGTCTTTGGATAGTGATTCAGTATTTTTATTAATCTTTTTAAGAAGTGCAACAACATCTTCGTTACTGCTCCAATCGTTCTTATCAAGTTTTTCATTAACTTCTCTAAAACCTTGAATGGTCTGCTTTTCTATATTTTCAACTCGTTCTCCAAGCTTTTCAAACTGTTCTTCTAATCGATCAAAACGATGATTAAAGTTAGTATTTAGATTTTGTATAGCTTTTAGAGTTTCGTCCATAGTTATCACTCTCCATTATTTCAATCATACCAAAAACAATGAAATCAAGCACCCCTATTTGAATTTGTAGAAACAAGAGTATAGGCAATTCATCATTATTAAAAGTCTTTAAAGCCCATGAACTATTGCTTCTCTTTTATTTGCTTTATTTTTTAGCAAACCCTTGTTTGTTTAGATAATCGAGCATGAAGGGCAGTCTGCTTCTTTCAAGATGATCCTCAATATGATCTTTCCACCATTTTACTTTCTTTACGGTGAAAGAAGCTTTAACAGGTCGATCTCGGTAATATTCCCGCACAAAAAGTCATTTAAAAGTAAAATCACTCACTGCACAGTATGGGTCTACTACGTAATATAACAGTTACTCTACAATCTGCTCCTTCACACAAATACTGAGTGCAGTCCTTCACTGCAGAATTGTGCCCCAATTATTTAATATACAAATATAATCAGTGTTTCTTCGTTTTTAATTATTATTTTCGCAAAATCTTCTCCATCGCTTTTCCCTTTGCTAACTCATCAATTAGCTTATCCAGATAGCGGATTTCCTGCATCATGGATTCTTCGATATCTTCCACTCGGACGCCGCAGACTACACCTTTGATCAAAGACCGTGAAGGATTCAATTGGGGAGCTTCCTCAAAGAATGTCTCAAAGTCTATCTTTTTTTCCAGTTGTGCTTCGAATTTTTCTTGACTATATCCTGTCAACCATCTGATGATTTCATCGACTTCTGATTTTGTACGCCCTTTTTTCTCTGCTTTCGAAATATATAGGGGATAGACTCTTGCGACACTCATTGTATAAATCTGATGTTTCATGACACATCCTCCCTTAGCCAATTACACAAAGAATGAGCGAAATCCTTTACTGCAGAATTGCGCCCGAGTGCGGAAGAGCATTAAAAAAATTCTGCTGTATATATATTGTAGAAAAGCCCCTTTTCGTTTCAAAAGAAAGAACGGTTCTTGTAAATGAAACGCTTTGCCCAGCAAGAAATGGACACACATATCGTTAAATTTCATCGTTTTTTAGATCACTTTCCAATCTCCATTTGATCATATCATAATTTTTTACTAACAACTGCCATCGTGCAACGAGATACACAAATTAACTTTCCATCTTCATCAGTAATTTTAATATCCCAAACCATTGTTTTGCGCCCTTTATGAAAAGGGGTAGCTGTTGCCGTTACAACGCCATCACTTTTACTTCAACACAGCTTGAGAAACTATCATTTATATGCCTCCTTGTTAAAAATCTGACAATTAAAATTAATCTGAATATAACACATTTACAAAATCACTTGTGTACAATATTAATTATCTCTTTAATGGCCTCAGACACCTTATAATACGATTGAGCCCTATTTTTGAATAAGCCATTCCATAATATGTGCGTAATGTGACATGCTTATTGATCGAAATATCAAAAAAGGTCAACAGCTGCAAGGTAAGTTTATTCCTTGATTTCCCACTGTGGATTCCAGACTATTTCCCACAGATGTTCATCCGGGTCTAGAAAGTGGCCAGAGTATCCTCCCCAAAATGTGTCGTGTCCGGGTCAGTTATAATAGCACCAGCTTTTTTCGCCTGTTCCATTAACGCTATCAACTTCTTCTTTACTACCTACATTGTGACCTATAGTAAATTCGGTAGAACTGGACGCGGTCTGAGGAATCTTTGCCTCATGAGCTATATCTTTACGATTCCAAATTGCAAGCTTTAAACCTGCTTGTAAGTCGAAAAATGCAACGGCACCATGCTCAAATTCTTTGCCAACTATACCTTCTGTCGGAAGCCCCATTCCGTGTCGATAGAATTTTAACGATTTTTCTAAATCATCTACGCCCAATGTAATTACAGTAATTCGTGGTTTCATTAATTATATTGTGCCTCCCTCATAATTTCAACTACGAACCCTTCACGTATTCCCATCTTTACAGAATTAAAGCATAAGCTAAACTATTCGAGTAACTAAGTACAAGCTTAACATACCTGCCTATCTTCAACTATGCTATGGCCGATTCACAAAGAAAGAGCACATTTCTTACTCCTGAAATGCGCCCGATTGCTTATTAACTTTACTTTAAACAATTTTTCCTCTGTTCTGTGATGAAAACGTAAATGCTAAAAATCCGAATGATGCTTCTCCACCAATGGTTCTTACTTATATATTAATACCCCTTCAAAAAATCCACCCTGTTAGGTAAAACTTCATTATTTTCGATTCTCTTCAATGTTTCCAAAAAGCATGCTATCGCTTCATTCAGCTCTGTCACAGCTGATATATGAGGAGTGATGGCGATATCGTCTCTTTCCCATAGCTCGGAAGTCTCTGGCAGCGGTTCTGATTCAAGAACATCTAACACTGCATAACGGACGTTTCTGGAATTTAGCGCTTCAATGAGCGCTTGCTCGTCTACCGTATGACCTCTGCCGACATTGATAAAGGCAGCGCCGTTTAAATTGCTGAAAAACGCCCGATCAAATAGCTTACTCGTTGCATTTGTCAAAGGCAATGTGCTAATAATCCAATCTGCCTGTGCTGTCAGCGTGCTTGCAGAGCTGGTTTTCGTCACCTTTTGAAAATACTCCTTTTGCTTGCCGCTGTGCGAGACGCCGAAAACGGTGGCTCCAAAGCTTGAAAATACCCTGGCAATCCCCTGTCCAATCTCCCCTGCACCAAATATAACAATCGTTTGATCCTTCACCATTTGTGGAGTTTTTGGAGCCCACTTCTTCTCCCTTTGTTTTATTCCAAAGTAGGAATGAAATTGAAGATCCCTTAATACATAGCTTAAACAATACTCGCTTATTTTTTGTCCAAACGTGCAAACAGTTCGGGTTAGAAGGATATCATGTTCCTTCCATCCATCAATTTCCAAATAGTTGTTTATCCCCGCATTAAAGGAATGTACCCATTTAATTTCGGCAAAGTGGAAGCCTGGGCATGGCTTGAAACCGACATAGGCATCTGCCCATGACAAATCCTTTTCTGTAATTTCATCAATCTGCTTAAAACGAAAACTCTGAGGTGTTTTAGCTGGTAACTGTTCTTGGAATTCCTTTTCATAGTTTCCTGCAACTAGTATATTATGTATGTTCATTAGATTTCCCCCATACGTTTTATTAGGTAATGCATCGAGTCCATATTCAATACTAATAAGCGTGCAACAGAAATGCACTTCTTCCCTCTAAGCACGCTTAAAAAAATAAATCTCATTCAAAGACATTATCTTCAATAATCGCGCCCTTTTCTTAAAGACTCGAAATTGAGATAACTTCGAGGCTGTCAGTAATATTGACCTTCTCTTTTATTCCTATAACCTCACTTACATAAATTGTTAAACCATGCGAGCTGATTTAGGTTTAGGTATGAGAAATTAAAGGAATTACCATTTACATCTTTTTAAAAACATATGTTTGATTAGTAACGTAAAGAGGATTGTTTGGCCCTTGAATTTACTTTATTAAGGCCGCGTTAGGTTTCTAATAGCGTAATCAAAAATATGTACCCTTACTTTAGGAGGCAGACGATGAGATTCACAGGTGTAGGATTAGGCTGGGGCATTAGTGGAGGAATAGCCGATATTTTAATGACCAAGGGCTGGGATCCTATTGTGATTTCCCTTTACCGAGGGGCTGTTGGTTTTATATGTTTTTTCGTTTGGTTTCTCTTTCGCTTCAGACAAAATTGGGTTACCTCTACTCGTTTATACATATGGTCCCTATTGGCGGGTGTTGGTGTGGCTGGAAATTTCACTTACAAGCCTCAAGCGTTGCTGTGGCCGCTACTTTAATGTACACCGCACCGGTGTTCGTCCTTTTAATCTCCTTTTTATTACGAATAGAACGTTCGACTTGGTTTAAATGGGGGTGCATTTCCGGGGTCCTTATGGGGATTATCCTGCTTACAGGTGCCTACAACACCGATTCAATTTCAGTGAGTTTTCTAGGGGCGGCAGCGGGGCTTGCTGTGGCCTTTCCTATGTATTGTTTATATTTGGGTTTAAAAATGCCTCTTCTATCGGAAAGCCGGAGGCCACCTTAACCATTGCCTTTTTTTCTTTTTGCATTTCTCTTTACGGACAATGAGGAAGCAGCTGCAGTGTTGACGTCAAGCGACATAGGATGGTTTCTTCTATTAGGGCTTGTGGGTGCTGGTATTTCATTTATATGTATGTGATTGGCATTCGGTGGACTGCCGCATCAACTGCTTCGATGGTTGCTATGGTAGAGCCGGTGACAACTTCTTTATTTGGCGTTCTGCTTCTCGGAGATCATTTGACCACCATTCAACTTCTTGGAATGGTGCTTATCCTGGTTACAATCACCGTACTTAGTGTGAAGCAGTCAAACTGAGAAAGTTATTTCCAGTAAACGAATTAAATTGAACAATTTATTTATGTAAACAGCATTTCTCAGTAAAATACAGCCATTAAAAGCCGGAACAGTCTATTATATAGTATTAGTACAAGTGCTTTTTTCTTTTGTAACCCTTATGTTGCATAATGAGAAAATTTTCCAGCAGAACCTGTATCTATTAAAACATTTTCTAACCTTTTGCTTTGGCCGCGAAAAGTCATATTAGCTTCTGTAATTTCATTCATTCATGATTCATTCGTCCATTCAAATTGCCCGCCAACGCCTTCTAATTTTGCTTGAATAGTATCAAATCGATTATGCATTTCTGATTTTAAAGAATGAATATCTGATTTCACGCTTTTCAATTCATTATTCATTTCTGTAAGTAAATCAAGCATTTGCTTATCCACTCTTTATCACCTCTATGATAATTTTAATAGATGTGAATAAATTAATCACTACTTTTTTAAAACCACTCGTTAATTCCACAAGCGCGCCCTTTTCTTGAAGATAATAATTGTTTGGTATAAAAGCAATACCCGTTCTGGGTTTGTCGTTTGTCCCGTAAATACTTTATTTAAAGTATTAAACTTGCATGGTACGGTAGAGATAAGAATTAATATAGAATTTTTTTCTTCCATAATAAGCAAAGGAAAAAGAGGGGATACCATTAAGAAGATTAAAATATTAGCATCTGTTGTGTTTATATTGCTTGTGACTGGGTACGGGATATACCGATTTTATTGGCTTCCTCCTTACTTAGAGGTAGAAGATAATGTTACTCAATATTTAACAGAAGAAAAAGACTATGAACGCAAGAACTTTGAATTGGTTGACAGGAAGTATACAAAGGGTGGATATAGAGGAATCAGGATAGGTGTGGAATTCGAAGATGAGCCTAGTATTGTTTACCATTATATGCAATTAGGTGATGGAACGATAGAACAGACCAACGTTAATGGCGAGGCCTCAACAGTTGGTAATTATAAGCATATTGATGAAAACGGAAGAATTGTAGATAGAAACAAGACTTAACACTGTTTTTGAGATGGGAGCCAGATGGAATCCCCTCATTACTGACGGTTCCATCTTTCATCACGTTAAACTGCCCTATTGCTTAGCAAAAGAACGCTGTCCTTAACACAGGAATGCACCCGTTAATGAAATAACATGATACAATGCTAGGGGCAGGATAAAATGAGAACAAAGTTTATCTGTGCCTTAAATACCTCTATTACCTTTCAAAGTTCTTTTTTATTCCACTTCGAGGTCGATATTCTCTGATAAAATCAGCTTTTTCTCTTCCTCTAACCGAAAATTAATTGTTGCTGTGATAGCATAGCTACCTTTGGGTAATCCATCCTTATTAAAATAAGCCTGATGAAAGTCAGTCTCCTTTATTTCCCCCGATTTTTGAAAAGATTCTTTCTCCCATTTCCCCCGGGGCAGCACGGAACTGTTGGCAATGCTTGGGGCGACTGAATTGATAGTAATATCATGATTTTTTTCTCTAACGTTAAAGGAAATCAATGAAAAGCCGCCATGTCCTACCTCTATTTCTTCCATCCCACCAATTTCTTCCATTCCACCAACATACTTTACCATTCCTTTAATGTTTACCTTTTCGTGCGGAGAATAGGTGTGTTCCTCTGAGACCAGCCTTAAAACAAAATCTCTATCCTTACGTGCTTATCGATTTCATAATCTGTGTCTTGTGTAGCAACGTTACTTCCTTTACTTTTCTCCCTGTTGTTTGGTTCATTAGGTATGCTCTCTAGCTTTTCTTCTTGTTTTGTCTCTGTTCCTATTCCACACGCGGTAAACAACAAGAAAAGCATCCCAATAAGTATAAGAAACAAAATAATATTCTTCCCTTGAATACTTATCCCCCCTTTTCCTAGGTTGAAAAATGAATCCCTTTCTTAGAAAAAGCCCGTTTAGTAAAAAATTTTATAAAACCTATAAAGATTATAGGTGAAGGGTTTTTAACTTCTTATAACTCTTCTCAATATGACGATATTTTCAAACCTAAGTTTCATTAAAAATAATATACTTGTGACCAATTGCACAGTTAATTTAGACTTCCTTCAATTTGCAATATTATTCCTGTTAATAGTCCTACCACAAAAACAGAACGCAATCCTTACTCCAGGATTGCGCCCTTACAAACAAAATGGGCGCAATCTCTATTCTGGATTCGCGCTCCGATTGATTAAATTACATACCTGACATTCCAGCTATAATTACAAAGGTAGTCCAAAGGAAACCAATCACAAGCGTCCCACCTGAGAGTGTTCTAAGTAAAATAGGGAACGATGTTTCCTTATCACCTTTTCTTTTTTTCAAAGATAGGATAATGAATATGACACCTAATAATCCGATTAAATAAGTAAAAACAACTCCTACCCAATACCATGTCAATCCCTTACCCCAATACGCCATATCCTGAAATAAAATGCTGAGATAAAATACACCCAAAGCACATATCAGCGACAATAAAGTATAAATTAATTGTTTTCTCATTTTTATTTGTTTAATCACCCCTGATACCACTGAAATCACCCCCACTCCCAATCAATTCTTACTTGAATTCTAACATAGCTACTCCACAATCTTGGCCCTTTTCTTCAATAGGGTATTTGGTCTGTATGTAAAAGTATACCTTTACGAACGGTTTATTTTTTGTCTAATAGATAGATGTAAACGTTTGTAAACCTCTAGAAAATATTTATGAAAATCATTTAAATTTACATATATTTTGCGAATGAAAATGAGGTATACTGAAACCATTGGATGTTTATGGAAAGTATCAAAGAACTGAGTTATCACCGTTATACACGGGAAGTTAAGGCACCTGAGATATCTCAACTTACATGCTTTTTTACTAAATCCAATATATTTTATTACACTTTATGCGAACGGTAAGAGGGGGAAACTATGAGTTACAGTAGAAGTATGCCTATCACTTTTGCTGCGGCATTGGTATTAGTGTTGACATTGTTTGTACATATCACCGATTCTCAGGCTGTACAGGCCGAAGAGGTACGCTGGCAGAAATCCATTGATGATATCGGTATACCGGAAGGCCACGTACAGAAATCAATTATATTTGACGATAAAATGTGGCTGTTTGGTATATACGACTATAACGAATTTGATTCACGAGCAGTCATTTGGTCGAGTGACGATGGTGAAGAGTGGCAGCTTGAAACTGATTTTACAGACGATGAGGAAGCGCCTATTTTAAAGGATACTGATAACGTCGTTGTATTTGACAACAAACTTTGGGTCATTGGCTGGACAGGTGTATGGTTAAGTGAGGATGGTGTCCATTGGCAGCAACTAAAGGACAGAGAAAATACTGATTGGCCTATGACCACCGGCTTTAGTGCTGCAGCTTATGACAGTAAACTATGGGTGGCCGGCGGTTATAATAACGGTGCGACAAATGAAGTTTGGGTAAGCGAAGACGGAATCGACTGGGAGCAGGCGACAGAGGAAGCTGATTGGTCTCCTAGAATGAGCCCAAATTTATTTGAGTTTGCTGATAAGTTCTGGTTAATTGGTGATAATAAGGGGAAGAGTGATGTCTGGTATAGCGAAGATGGTGTAAGCTGGCAGCAAGCTGCCGAAGATACGGGTTGGTCCCATCGGAATGACCCAGCTGTCACCGCCTCTGATGATGGAATCTGGGTTACGGGTGGCAGTGATGTGACGGGTGAAGGTCTAGTGTATAATGACGTATGGTTTAGTCCGGACGGAAAAGATTGGAATAAGGTTACTGATGAAGCAGCTTGGGAACCGCGGTTTCGGCACGCCTCAATAGTATATGATGACAAACTCTGGGTCATGGGCGGCGTGAATTTTGACTTCGACGGCGGTTATCAGGTGAATGTTCATGACGTTTGGCACTACAGCCTGATTGATGAAGAGGAAGAGCTCACACCCCCTAAGGCCGTGCCCCCCAATAAGAAGACACGGTGTGTCCATAAACTAAGGAATCAATGCCAACCAGGAGTTAATATGTCAAAAAAACAACATTGTAATAAGTGTCCATCAAACAAAGAAGAAATTCGTAAACACGGCATAAATATTCATAAAGAGGCTGCTAAAAACAAGTAATATCATTGATCTCACTGTGTGATTAAAAAGTGCGGTTGTTAAGTAAACCCTTCAACTAAAAAATATAGTGGAAGGGTTTTTTAATGTTTGTTTTGTGACACGAAATATGTTCACTTGAAACTTGTCAATTTTAGTAATAAATGGCGTATTATTTTCAGAATTATTTGTCGTAAGGAGTTAATCTCTGGATAGTTCCAGCGAAGCTGTCACCAGGAGAAAATGATGGATTGTATTAACAAACGATCTTTTCATCATAAATTGTTTACTCTAAGTGGTAGCATTAGACGGATTTAAAATTTAAGAGTAACTAAATACAATAAAGCCTAATTTCTCCTTTAAAATGGTGAGAAAATTAGGCTTTTATTACTTCGTAATCGCGCCCGTTTGTTTAACAGGTATTTTGTTCTCGTTTGTATCCGAATATTAAATAAAATAAAAAGGAAACATAAAATGATATAGAACTATCCCAAATATTCTTAAACCTCAACCAATAACTCATTCCACCTTGCTCTGGTGGCAAAATATAAAGTGCCATTTCTACAAAAAACATTCCAACCAAAAACAAGATTAAAGGAATATATAATATCCATACCCATTGTTTGTGCTTCATAATTAACCTCCTTTGTAAGAAAGTACCCCTTAATAATAGTTAAAGTGCCATTTTGGTGAATTTTTGTATGAACTACTCAACTAAACTGCCCGATTGTAGAATGACATGATACTATTTCAACCAGGTTTTTTGCTGTTAATAAGAAAAGTACTCATCCAACAATCTACTTGATGAGTACTTATCCATTTCTTAATATCCTTTGCATCTATTGTCCACCGGCTGCTTCAAGTCCAAAGTGAAACCAAACGTTTTATTTTCTATAATTGATTTAGTAAGTCCGTGATTTTGTCTTTTAATGGTGGAATCTCTTTTTCAACCACATTCCAAACGATGCCATTATCCACTCCAAAATAGTCATGAATTAACACGTCTCTAAGCCCTGCCATCTCACGCCAGGGTACATGCAAATGTTGTTCTCGAAAGTCTTTTGAAATACGCTTTGTAGCTTCTCCAATAATCTCTAGATTTCGAATCACTGCATCCTGTATTAATTTTGAACGAAAAAAGTCTTCCTCTCCATTTGGAAGGTACGTTTCAATATTTTCTATGCATTCTAAAATATGAGTCAAGTAGAGTTTGTCATCTTTCATAATTGTATGGCTCCGTTTAACACGTCTTCTTTGATACGCCAATGAATCGACTTTTCTGTAACGACATCCACTTTTATTTTAAGCAAATTTTCCATTTCTTGTTTAAAACGTATCAAGTCAAACAAACTTCTTCCTTCTTCGAAATCCACTAGCAGATCAAGGTCACTCGCAGATCCGTCTTCAGATCTTGCCACCGAACCAAATACTCTTACGTTTTTAATGCCGTGCTCCTCTGCTATTTTTAAAATCAAGTCGCGTTTTTCTTGAAGATCGTCTAACATACACATCCCTCGCAATCTTCATGCCTTCTTGAGTTCATTATATCATGTTCTGAAATTTGTCTGAATATTTATTTTCTGATCTCTACCTAGATTTAACAAGAATGAGGAGAAGCAGTCCATGGAACATTTATTACTGTTTAGCGGGACTATCTTTTCATCAATCGCGCCCGTTAGTGGAATAACACCTTCAGCAAAATTTGAACTTATTTACCCCATTTTTTCTTCATTTTATCTCTTTCTTTTCATTGAACCTCGTTAGTCAATCATTTGCTTCTGACTTTAACTATGTGTTCCACAATAAATCCAACTATTAAGCCGATAGCAAAAGGAAGTATTGCAATATTTGCATCAAAAATCAACCCATTTTCTAACGGTTCATTTAGGACAAATGAAAACCTAAGAAGAGATAAATTGAATATATTTCCAATACAATATAATAGAGCCATTGTCCCGACTGAGGATAATAACGGAAACCATATAATCCTCACAAAAGACCTCCATTTAATACTTGTTATTGAACAAGCCTTCCCGTTAATTTAAGTACATCCCTTCACAAACTTCCCTTACATTTACTATTTTACTTATAAAAATATACTATAGAATCTGGCCCGTTTCTGGAGGATTGCCCCCTCTTCTGACGGATTAGAACGAAGACAAAAATGTACTTTCCTTTTTCACTTTTTATACGCAAGTTTGAAAAAATGATCACCATAAATAAAGAGGGATCGCTCCCCCTTTATAGATCTCCCTGTTCTTTTTTGATTATTAGGGGTGAAATATGTATACTGATGATTTAACGAAAGTAGAGATTGATAGGTTCGAACAGCAACCGACTTCTCTTGAAACGAATTGCACATAAACACCCATCCGCGATGGCTGTCATATCCTGTATGTTCTTTTTCTACTTTCGTTCTAGGAATCTCTGAAAGCTGATCTTTGTAGAGGTTACGGTAGGCAAGCATGATAGATTATCCTCCTTTCGGAGAACACAAAAAAGCCGGTGCAAGCTACCCTGCACCGGCTTAAAAACGCTATATATGTATACTCGTGGATAATATTGTCTATAAACTATAAAGACAATTTTAATATTATCCCTTGTCATAAGGCGAAAAAGTTGCTATTATAGCCTTAACAGTGAGATATACAGATGACTAATTTGCGGCTACAAATTAGTCATTGCGTTTCAAGCTAGTGCCAGTAGCTTGAGACCAAATGGGAAGGTGCGCCAACACCTTCTCATTTTTTATGTTCTCTTTTCAATAACAGTGAGTCTTAACTTCCTTATTTTCTATAAATCTAGCAAGTCGTTTCATGTATGTTATGTATACCCTGAAAAGTTTCCAAATCATTCTATCAATTTGTCTTCTACTATACAATAAAATCTATTTGTTCGTCTACCCTGAATTTACAGGGTTTTTTTATTTTACAAACGTATACAAAAGGTATACATCTGTTGACAACGTATACGTTTTTGTATACGTTAGAGATAAGAAAAGAAAACATTACCTTTTTTGAGGAGGATTACCATTGGAAAGACTGGCTTCTATCGATATTGGCAATGACTCTGTGAAAGGCTTTCTAGGGGACTTTACCAACACTATCTATCTACCAAATGTCATAGCTGAACTAAATGAACGATCCATTGTAGAAATGGAAAAAGACCCGTTAAATGGTTTACATGTGGAGATTACCTCTTCAGCTTTAAACAGAAAAAACGGACGATTTGCCATTGGAAAACTCGCTTCAAAATATCCTAATAATGATGAATTAACTCCAGATCAGGAAAAATCTCAAAGCGACCAGCCTCTTATTATGCTGCTTACAACTCTTGCCTATGATGCAGTGCAACACTTTCCGGAAAAAGATGGAGTCGTTGAAGCCACTTATTATCTATCAACAGGGCTTCCTCTTGATGAGACCAAGAAAGGAAGATCCAAGGAGTTTAAGAAAAAACTAAAAGGCTCTCAGCATGAAATAACTTTTTTAAAAACCCCGATGTTCGAAGGAAAAGTAGTACAACTTAAGTTTGAACATGTGTTAGTAAATACAGAAGGCTTTGCAGCGTACGTGGATCTAACAACAAATAATGATGGTTCTACTAAAAATGAAGAACTGATCGGCAAAACCATTTTAATTAATGACATAGGCGGTCTATCAACCGATTCAGCTGTAATCACCAGTGAATCAGAGGTGGACAATGAATACAGTGATGGGATCAAAAAAGGCGTATCCACCTATTTGGACAATGTAATTAGACGTGTCTACACGGAGTACAAATATACAATAAAAAGCCGCGGAGACCTGGTAAATATCATTACAAATAAAGATCCAGAAGAACAATATCATATTTGGGTAGCCGGCAGCCGTCAATCTATTAAAGAGATTGTTGACGAAGAGCTTGGCACCTTGGCCAAAGAAGAATATAAGCTGATCAAAGACCTTTGGAGAAATGTGCCAGATATCCGGTATTCCTATCAAATTGGCGGAGGTGCTCTGGTACTTAAAGAACACCTTAACGAGATCAATCGCAATGATATGGATTTCCCTCTCCGTTTTATTTCAGAGGAAGACAGTATTTGGATGATTGCCAAAGCTTACTTTAAAATTTTACTTATGTATATCGAAGCCAAAGGAATTGAACTTCAAGAACCTACCATGGCAAATGAGTGATGATGTATGGACAAAGTAGCGCCAGGAAAAGTAATTTCAATCCGATTACCCATGGATACCCCTTCTTATGTAACGAAGTATTTAAATGAACGAAAAAAAGAAGCTGGTCGAAAATTCAGTGGTGAATTAGCTACGCTTCTCACTGAAGCAATATCAAATAAACAATTGGACGTTGAGGAAGAAAATAGACTTGTCATCCCTATTCCTAAGGGATTAACAGAAGATCAAAAAGAATGGCTCCGTAACCCCCATACCCGGGCCATGGTTTCTCAACTTCTTTTTCAGGTCGTCGAACAACCTCTGGAACCTTTTGAGTTTCAAAAGCAATCATCAGAGGACAATAAAGAAGATACAAAAACCTTTAAAGCTAATTCAAAAATTGCTAATTTCGCCGCCAAAACCTTTGATTTTGATGATGATGACTAAAAAAACTGCCCATTTATAGGGCAGTTTTTTACGTGATCAAAGGAAATCCTATGTTATCTATAGAATTATGTTGTAACATAGAATATAAAGGGTTATCTAAACCTTTATAAAAACTATTATCAAACTTATAAACTGCAATAGTAGCCATTAATAAATAAAAAACATTAGTTATTACACACGTAAGAGAGGTGAATCTGAACTTGAGTAAAAACGAAAACATAAGTCAAGACAAGATGGATGAAAAGTTAAGTAAACCTAGGTTAACCGTAAAAGAAGCAGCTGCATCCATCGATGAATCTCCTTCCGTGTTAAGAAACTGGATGAGAGAATTAAAAACATACATTCCAACCAAGCAAGGAGAAAATGGTTACCATTATTTTGACAAGGAAGCATTAGAACAAATACAACTCATCAAAAAAATGAACCGCGAACAAGGATATAGTATTAAACAAATTGAATATCATCTTGCTACAGATGGAGAGTACATCAAACCTGCAAAATTACCGGATACAACGGAAAAACTAATGGATGAAATTAAGGCTCTTCATGAAAAAATGGACAAGCAAGAAGAGTTTAATCGCCAGCTTGTAGAACAATTGGAGCAACAAAATCAATACATTAAAAACTCTGTCCAAGAACGCGATCAAAAACTACTAGAAACATTAAATGAGATAAAATCGCAAAAAGAAGAAAAAAGAAAGGGAGGTTTTTTGACTCGATTATTTGCAAAAGAATAAGATTGTTTGCATCACGCCGAAGTTCGGGTATAATATAGATAGACCATCATATACTAAAAAAGACCATAGGTGCTGCGAACACCTACGGTCCACAATAGCTTGGTTCCCTTCAAGGGGGATCGGCATAGGCGAGAATAAATCACCCATTGGAGCCTCTAACTCAAGGGTGATTTATTTTTTGTGTGACAGCAGTGCTACGATTAAAGCTCCGAACGTTAGCATAAGCATTAAAGATTCATACACTGTCATCATAACACCACCCCCTTTCTTTCATGGGGATGATGCCGAAACCACCCTTGAGTTAACCGAAACTATTGTTCTTTTATTATATCATTTTTAACGTATATATAGGGAGCTCTTCCATGTATAAAGCTATACAAAGGTTATTAAACAGCATTTCACATATGTTTATTAAGGTTTTGATCTTCTCATCTCCCACACAGTATCAATCACTCGTTTTGCAATTTCTTCCTCTATATCTGGTGCCTTTGTGTTATAGGAGACTCTCTTCCCACGGAAGGGGAAAGCACCATGTAACAAATAAATCCTTAATTTCTTTCCTTTCCCTATATCTTGGAAGATATCATCTAACAATTTTGGTTTTGATTTCTCATCATATGGACGAGTCTTAATCAAATCTTTGACCAGGGACCGTCTTACATCGATGTGATTTTCAAAAACAAACTTTTGTACAAGTTTCCACCATAATTCTTCTTGCGCCGACTGCTTTATCTCTTCGATATCTATCTTTTTATCAACCTTTATATTGTCTTCTTCAGGGACAATAGACATTTTATTAAGCTTTTCACTCAGCTTTTTTTCCCCGAACACCTTTTTATATTCCGTAATGGATGCCTCCAGCCTTTGCTCTACGATAATCTTATTGGAAGTGCTGGTAGATAACGATTCTATCAATTGATCTACAGCATCCCGCATTAGGGCTGTTCTTGTGACACCCTTTACACCAATTTCCTCAACAAACTGATCCATACGTTGAATAGATTCTTCTTCCAAGGCTACCGTAAACCGTTCCGTTTTTGTTGGCCTTGTCCTTAATTTATTTGTGTCATTGGAAGGCTTATACTCATCCAGGATAAATTGATTAATCATCGGATTTCGATCACTGGCAGAAATATAGTGATATAATGTTTCGCTAGTGCCTTCCTGAAAGTAAAAGGGAATACGTCTTATTCGTTTGGTGGATTCTTGACTTTTTTCATCTAACTGCTTTAAAAATTGCGCCAGAACGTGCCTCATAATTAAAGAACGATTAGCTTTATTATATCCTCTTGCTTTTGCCCGTCTCACGTACTCATCTAATAGTAAAACCGTATCTTTATCTAATCGAAGCAGATCAAATGATGTCTTTGTATGTTGAAAAGCAGCTAATTCTTCTATATTGCTTGGGAATGTATACTGTCCATGAAGGAAATTTCGGACATTTTTGGAGTATTGGTTTCTATTGACTAATGTTTTGATTTTTTTTACTACATCAGGCTGCAAGGAGAACCCTACGTTCTTTTTCAAACTTTGACACTCCTTATCAAAAAGGGTGAGTTGTTTATGTATGTACTGTTGTAACAATATTACACTTTGGTACTAAAAAATACAATATAAAAACGAAAGCTCCGGCTTTTGACCGGAGCGAGGCAGTAAACAATATACAAACTGGAGGTTTTGTACCTGTTTTTTTAAGAAATTTCATTCAAAGAATCGCTATTCCTTGGAGTTTTTCTCATTTTCATGGTTTTTGGTTTTTTCTTCGATTTCTCTATCTGTTGGATGAGAAAGGACTGACTCATGCGCTCTGGTATATATCCCAGACGGTCTCGGATTATATTTTCAATAACCCATGTTTTTCTTGTAACATACTCATATTCAGTACCTTGATAAGAAGTTAATTTTTCTATATCCGCTGAATTCTGTTCTCTCAGCTTATTAAATACATGAAGCGTTCCAAAGTTATTACTTCTTGCCTTTCTCACTTCCCGTAGCAGTAAAAGTAACTCCATCGTGTGCATCCTCATAAGTTCCGGGGTACTTTTATTCATCCAGTCTAGAAAAGCAAAATCATGAAAAGTCACGTCTTTTCGTTTCCCTTCATCACTTAGTAAATCTTCCCTCAGCTCCATGTCACAAAAGGTACAGTACAAATGATCAACCTTGCTACCGCAATATACACAGGTTTTCATGTAACTACCTCCGTTTAAACACTGAAATCATTTGGAGTTTCCCCACCTCCCAGCAGCCTCGAGGCTGCTGGTGTCTATCAAGCTAAAGCTTGATAATAAAAGGCAGCTAAAGGAGAGAGACATAGGTATGATCTTACCAACCTTGTTATCAACAAATGGTTTTAAACAGTTCCTCCCCTATACTTTTGCTCTGAGAGGCGGCATCCTGCCGCCCACTTGAGCTTTCCTACTGTCATGACACATAACGTTCAATGTAATTGACAACCCCTTTGAGAGTCTTATATGTCCGTTCATTGGCTTTAGCTGTTTCTAAAGCCTTTGAATGATCCATTCGATACTTACTTACTTCATAACGTTCTTGATGGAGGGTGTGCGTGATAAAAATCTCATTTTGCTTATCAAAATGCACATAAATGTTGTAGTTGCCACCCTCTATTTCATAATCGATATAATGAATGTCCTCAAACGTCTGAGAGCAAAGTTTTTTTCCTTCCAAATATGTTTCCAACTGCTTCGATAACAATGTGCTCATCATGATCTTTCATCCCTCTCTCATGAAGACGATTGGCAGCTGCCATTCTTTCCATTTTCATAATCCTTTATAAAGTGTTGCTTCTTATCATGATGATATAGCTTCGGTGCTTAGTATTTCTCCATCCACTCTCTCCTTCAACTTTGTCCTCCAGTGTGTAATTTTGTTTACTGCTTGAATATATCCACATCCATTTTTTTCTGTTTATTACCTCCCCTCTTTATATATAATATATCACTTTTGTACTAAAAATTCAATAGTTTCAACAAAATAAATAACAGAAAAATACTTCTGTATCAATGGTTTTAATGGTGTATAACACTTTCAAATAGAGAAAAAAACAAGGTGGTTTATCACCACCTTAACTACCAAACTGTATATATCATTTTCATTTTTTAGCCCTGATCCACCTCAAGAAAGGGAGAATAGATACTAAGTACAAAAATTTACTTATGCGAACCTTCTAAAATGTGCTGTACTGCTTTTTGCGCTTGTTGGGAAGCTTGTATGATTAAACGTTTGTCTCCCTTTAACACTTGAAGCCAAGAATGAATATAGGAAGCACTGTTATCGATTGTTGTGTTGTCAATCCCAGTAATCCCACATAACATAGAGGCGCCCAGCTCTGCAATCAGCTCTTCTTTACTGTATGTTTTGCTCCCAAAATGAGTAGTTTCAGTGATACCTGCTCGCTCTAGACGGCTTTGGTGGCCTGTGCTATGAATCATCTCATGGAAAAGAGTGCTGTAATATTTATTTATATCTTCAAACTCACTTTTTGGTGGTACATTCACCTTATCAAGAGCTGGTTTATACCAAGCACCCCCAGGGATAAAGCTGAAAGATGGTGGATTAACGTAATGACCTTTTACCCTTTCTGCTTCACCAATAGGATCATGATAAAGGGCCCTTTTCGTTTTCTTTCTAATCCTTCCACCTGGGAACCAATTTCAAAAACTCGGTAATAGCGTAACAAAGGAATTTGTTTTACTTCCTCCGTGTTTTCGTCTTCCACCTCGATCCATTTCCAGAACACCACCATTTGTGATTTTTCCCCTTTTTTTACTTTACCACCCGCCTCTTGAATCTGTTTAAACGTGGCTACTCACCTCCATCTAATAGCACGGTGTTAATCCCTCTGTATGCCTTTTGTGTTTTCCAATTAACCGCCATGCCTTGTCGAAAAGGCTTTTTCCATGGAACGACTCCGCGTTCTAGCTTTTTGATAATTTGATTTGTAACCATTTCATAAATGTTTTGACTCATAACCATTCCGCCCCTTTGCTTTCCTTTTTCGTTTGCCGAAGCAGCGTCTGCAGTTCCAAAAAAGGAGAATTTTTTCCTTTTTGCACGGAGTCTCGAAGCGTAAGGATAGGGGAGGTGTCAAAGGTTCCCGTGTTTGAAAGTTTTTTGTTTGCGGAGCGTTTTACAAAACAAGTTTCAAACCCTTTGACAACTTTCCTCTGAATCTTAATCATTTATCGTCCGGAAGAGGAGCAGAGCGACTACTCCCCGGCGATTAATGATTTAGAGCCAGTCCGCACGCTACGATGCGGAGGCAAAAAGAAAAAGTTCTATAAAACAGCAAAAAAAGCAGCCGCCGGCTGCTTTTCTACGTATGCTTTATAATGTTTCTCTGGCTCGTTCGGTATGGCCGTCAGGAAAACGACACAGGAACCTACGGATTGTTGGGTCCTCCCTTACAATCCGTGGTTATCGGGGCGTTTAATACCGAAGCGACACTTACAGAATGACGGAAAGAGACTTTTGCTTTCCGATCAGTCTGTTGTGCTGCCACCAAAATTATAAATATATCACTTTACCACTAAAATCCTCTTAGAATTAGATCACTCTTCTGATACACTGAACAACCTAAGACATCACCCGATACATACCACATGAAACCGGTGAAGGAAATAGACAATACCCCATAACTAATAAACTGATGCTCTGACAGTTATTCTAAAATTACAGTAATTGAAATTTCATTTATGATTTTACATCTGTTGCTACATTATCAACACGTTTGCTACAGCAAACAAATAAGCTTCAGCTTGCTATTCAGAGACTTTGAGAGGATGAATAAGGCATTTTCTTTCTCTCCTGCTGCAGGAATGCTTCACAGGTGGCTCTTTCCCAATATTTTGTACCAGCCACTGTTAAATCAGCCGCAGGAAGAACTCCTCTTTTTACATACACATTAAGCTTGCGCCGATCATAATTTAGGCCATTCTCCTTTAAATAATCCGCAAACTGGACCTGGTTCATGTATTCCCCACCTTCACGCATGATGGAGAATGTAGGATCTTTTAAAAGATACGTATCCTCCGAAAAGAAGATGTATAAAGACTCCAATGCCACCTCTAACCAATCATTATCCAAGTTTTGATACACCATCGCTAAGTTAAACGAGGAATGGTCAGGATCCTCATAAAAACATGCTAACTGTAAAAACGTCTTTTCCACATTGGATAGGCTTGCTAATACATCATCCGTTCCTTTAAGATCACCATCTGACAGATGCTTTTTCAGAAAGGGAAACTCTTTCACAATAAAGGCTGTTGATCTCTTCAAGTGACCGCCTCCTCTGTTGACAATGTCAACAACATTTTAACATAAACGAATGAGTATTGTTAATAAAAACGGATGTAATTGAATGATCTCAGTTTGACCTCTTAAAAAAGGTTTTTTCTTTATAAGTGCTGAATAGCAGTCATATGATACATTTCTAAATTCACTATCCGTATGGTAAAGGAGAAACAACTCATATTTATTCTAGAAATTGATAATGGAACGATTTAGCTGTTTGTCATACTCATCATAAATATTGACTAACCATTCTTGAATATCAGGATCGTAGTGAAGTAATTGTTTCTTGAATTTTTGTAAGCATTTACTATTTAAAAGAGTTTGCTCGTTCATACTCTATTCATCCAAGTGTTGATTGAAATAGTCAAAGACGTAGTTTACACAGGTTTTCATATAATCCATTCTGGAATCAATATCATTCGTTAAGACTATCTTTTGATGGATGGTATAATAAAATAAAAGAAGTTTCTTTTGACTTCGTTTTTATTAGTGAAAGTGGTGATGATATATGGCAATTATAGTAATTTGTAAGCGTTGCCATGGGAAGGGTGTTATAGAAAAAAACTTTTTCAAACTTTTTAGCATCAAGATAAAGTGTCCAAATTGCAAAGGTGTAGGTAAGCATAATGCTTCAAATAAATCACGGACTTTTTAAAAGTAAACAAATACAAGTTATTCATTACTCTGTCTCTTTACAAAGAAAGAGCGCAATCCCGTATTCTAAGAAATACGCTTGCACCCTTTTTAAACTCCAGGTATTAAAATTACCATGAATAGTCTCTACAAAGAATTTTTCTATATCAGGACGTTTTTACTTGTCTGTTCTTATCATTTAGGAGCTTCTTTAGTAACTCTTTATCTTTTTGGGAAACTAGTATATATAGAAAATCTCCTGCTTTAATCTCCGTTTCCCCGTGTGGGGTGATAAGCCTATCATCTCTTACAATTGCACTAATAGTGGCTCTTCTTGGGAAAGGAATTTCATGCAATCTTCTACCTACCACAGCTGTGTCCTCATTCGTTTTAAACTGCACCATCTCTGCATTGGCTTTACCAATAGATATCAATTCAATGGAATGATGAGGTGTATCCTTTTTAGGACCAGTTAAATTTAGCTTTTTCGCCGCATAAGAGATCGAAGAGCCTTGGATCAATGCAGAAGTCAGGACTATAAAAAAGACAACGTTAAAAAATAAAGCACTGTTTTCAATCCCAGCTACAATAGGGAATGTTGCTAATACAATAGGAACAGCCCCTCTTAAACCTGCCCAGGATAAAAAAAGTTTTTCTTTTAACGAATATTTCATCCCCAGCGTAGATAGGAAGATGGCTATCGGCCGTGCAACAAACATTAAAACAACGGATAATAAGAGTCCATTTAATATAACTTCCGTGGAAAATAATTGTTGCGGAAACACTAATAAACCTAAGATGATAAACATAAGAATTTGCGCCATCCAGGCAAATCCTTCATTAAACTGAAAAATAGAATACCGGTAAGTCAACTCTGAGTTTCCAATAACTAAAGCAGCTACATAAACAGCTAGAAAGCCACTGCCACCTGCAAAAGCAGTTATACTATACGTTAACAATGCAAAAGCTACGGAAAAAATCGGATAAAGGCCACTTGATTCCAGGTTAATCCTATTAATCGAGAAGGATGCAATCTTTCCTAATAGAAGACCTAAAGCTAAACCAATTCCCATTTGCCAAAAAAAGTTTGGGATAAGCATCCAGATGTTTGTGCCCTCAATAACGATTAATTCTATAAAAGCGAGCGTTAAAAACACGGCCATAGGATCATTCGTCCCGGATTCTGCTTCAAGAGTTGCTCCCATTTTTGCCTTAATGTTACGTTCTTTTAAGGCTGCGAAGACTGCTGCTGCATCGGTGGATCCGACAATTGCCCCAAATAAAAACGCTTCATACCAAGTAATATCAAAAGCAAACATAGCTGCTACAGCGACGATAGAAGATGTAATCACCACACCCAATGTCGCTAAAGAAAGAGACGGAAGAGCTACAGACCTTACAGTGGTAAACTTTGTTTGGAGTCCGCCCTCAAATAAAATTATAACCAGTGCTAAGATACCAATAAGCTGGGCTGTCTCTGCATTATCAAAATACACCAGTCCTAGACCGTCACTTCCAATAACCATACCAACTAAAATAAATAGAACGAGTGCAGGAAACCCTAACTTGTGAGAAAATTTCGCCACTAATACACCAATAATTAAAAGCAGAGCCCCTAACAAAACAAACGCATCGTTTCCGAATGCTTCTAAAAACATATTTAGCCTCCAGTCATAAATTCACATCAATTTTTTTAGGTTCGTTTTTTTCAACACCGACATACTTCAAGGTTTCTGAGGGGATTGCTTGACTAAACCGCTCTTGAATAAGAGAAATAGCAACTCCCTTAACAAAAGCGTGGTATCCAAACGTTTTTCGTAAGGTATGCGTTCCTATTTTTTCTTCTATACCAGCACTCTTTGCTGCCTCATTAACGATTCTGTAAGCCTGCTGTCTCGTAATGGGTTTGTTTGAACGTGAGGAGGAAAATAAATAACCGTTAAGAGAAGGGGAAAAGCATGAAAAGTGATATTTTAGAGCTCGTTTTACTTGATCATTTAAAAAAATACTTTTCTCATTCAAAAAGATAAACTGCGGAATAATCCCATCTTCATTTCTCACATCATGAACTTTTAACTCTAGTAATTCTCCTATTCGTAGGCCAGTGTTTATACCCATCACAAATAATAAAAAATCTCTTGAAGACTTCTTTTTAAGCTGAGCTTTAATTAATCGAATTTTGTTTAATTGTTTTATAGGAGCAACATATTCCACAATCAACTCTCCGATCCATTTTACTTAACACCATTTTATCACAATGATATGTAACAACAAAATTCTCTTGTTACAAACAAGACATAATACGCTACGACAGTATAAGACAGGGAAACATTTATCGGTTTTTCCAAAAATAAAAAGCCTAACTCCTCCCTATAAGTGAGAAATTAGGCTTTAGTTCCTGCACAACCTGTATCCACTTCGTAAAATTTGTTTAATTTGTGTTAGTGTGACATGTCATTAGGCTTCTGTAAAAATTTAGTCTATTTCATTAATGAATTCAAAAGCGTTAACATCTCCTAATAATGTCTGGTGTTCGTCTACCACAGGAAGTTCTTCCATATTATTTTGAATCATAACAGCGAGAGTGTTTTCAATACTATCAGATAAACGTACCGAAATAGGAGGATGCATAATGTCTTGGGCAGTAGATTCGTTCTTTATATATCCTAAAAATTTTCCTTTGGAAAACCTTTTACCAGTTTTTATGTTTTTTTGGACTGCGATAGCCTTTAATATTTCTTTCAGTGTAATAATTCCTACTAGTTTATAATTTTCATCAACTACATAAATCGATCTGTGAACTGTACCCCTTTTAACCATTTTCTTACGTACGGATTGGATCGAGTCCCGGAGAAAAACTGTACTTGCCTGCTTTGTAACTTTTTGATAAACGTCAAAGATTTTCGTCAATACTTCTATCCCACCTTTTGCCGCATATCCATAATGCTATTCCTAATGCTAAACATAATGTTTGAACCACAAAGCTAATAATCATCAAAATCTCAGGAACCAGTCTTACATTTGTAGCCTGATAATGACCAATTATAAAAATACGAAAGAACGCAATACCTATGCCTATTGTTAAAAAAATTAATCCTTTGTGTTTCATTTGCTAATGCTCCCTTTTTCTGAATTTTTGCTTGCGCCATCATGATTTAAAAACTTCCAAGAAATAGTCTTCAATGCGCTTCGAGGCATTATAGCATTCTATACCTTGATTTCTTTCAGGAATTTGACCATTTCTTGAACATCTCCCCTTGACTAACAATTAATAAAGTCATTCTTCGTCGGTTTTCTCTTTTATTTTTTTGATTTTTTCTATGGCTAGCTATCTAATTTCTTTCATTTCCTTTTTAGCAATCCTCATTACATTCACTCATATTGTCCATTGTTTTTGAAACAGTCCAAAACTTCGTCCTCGGATCTATTCTGACACCATTGTATACTGACCATAACCATCTATCTATACTATGTCCGACAATTTCATAATCTCATAATCAGAATTCCTTGTTATTCTCTGAGTAAACCCTTTGACAACCCAATCTTGGGCAACGTCCATTTTTTCAGCAAGTGAAGGTTCTTCTTTTTTATTAGATCACCGAAGAACGGCTATCTCTAAGTCCTTTTCACCAAGTAGTTTCTTTAATTTCGTGTCCTCTTGTTCCATTTTTTTTGGGATTCACATAGCCAATCTTGTCCACGGATATTTGGCCGAAATGTCCTTATCCAAACTCTTTCGTCCAGTCTTGACTAGTGGCTTCAACCTTCGTTCCCTATGCTTAACACCCAGGACCTGCCAGTATGCTATTATATTATTAAATAAGGTAAAGTTGAAGGATCGATTATTCACTGAAAGGGGGTTATACGTGTCACCCGTTGTAAATAAGCAAAATATGCTACGTTTTATAGCACTAGTACTAATCTTTATAGGGGTTTACTTTATTCTTCCAGTATCCGGTCCTATTATCCTTGCTCTTTTAACTGCTTTATTTTTATCACCAGCTGTACACATAATCATGGAGAAAACCAGTATAAAAAGAAGCATATCTGTTACCCTAGTCTTTACTTTGTTTTTGTGTATCTTGGGATTGGCCGGTTACGTACTTATAACTCAAGTAATAACGCAAATCATTTCTTTCATTGAAAATCTACCAGTCTATATCAATGATATAAGTCGTTCTTGGCTAAATTTACAGAACCGAATAGAAATTGCATTTCGAGATCTTGATCTACCTCCGTCCATCATTCAGGAAGCCAATAACCAAATCACAGGGATGTTAAATAATCTTCGTAAACAACTGTCAAGTGGGGACTTACTTAATAGCGTGACCGGGGTTGTTGCTTCAATCCCCGGATATCTGGTTTCCTTTCTTGTTTACTTGATTGCTTTGTTTTTATTTATGCTTGAATTACCACGATTAAAAGTAAGCATGTATTCTTTCATGAAAGAAAGCTCAGCCGAAAAATTCAAATTTATGACGGCACGCTTGTCTGATGTCATTCTTGGTTTTTTCAAAGCACAATTCCTAATGAGTATTATTATCTTTGTCGTTTCATTGATTGGGCTTTACATATTTACACCAGAAGTGGCCCTTATCATGTCTCTGATCATTTGGCTGATTGATTTCATTCCCATTATTGGTTCTATTGTCGTTCTTGCTCCTTGGGCTTTGTATAGTTTTATTGCTGGAGATACCCTTTTGGGAACTCAACTTCTTATTTTGGCTGGAATATTATTAGTTATCCGAAGAACGGTCGAACCAAAAGTAATGGGACACCATATTGGTCTCTCTCCTTTAGCAACTCTTATATCGTTATACCTTGGACTCACTTTACTTGGCGTTATAGGCTTTATTGTCGGTCCATTAGCAGTTATCGCATTTACTTCGGCGAAAGAAGCTGGCATCATAAAGGTTGATTTTAAAATTTAATACAGAAACGTAAGTTGTAATTTACAACCAGACGATCGGACTGCGGGCCACTTTTCTGGATTTTCCCTTGAATTTGATACTGCACTGCACGGAGGACATCGCTGAAATCAATGTAAGATCCTAAAAAAACCCTTACACCATCCGAAAAACTCGGGGCGGTGTGAGGGTCTTGGTGTTTCTATATTTCCAAATCCATACTATTTTTAATTTGGAAAAAACTCCATTCCAAACACGAAATGAGCAACACTAAATCCTATAATCATCAGTATAATCCCTAAGATCAATCCCCATAGTGCTTCTTTTAAGGGATTATGATTTGGATACTTTGTATTCATGAATATCCCCCTTTATCCTATACTTGAGTTGTAATGCTACTCTCTACGTATCGAAAAAGGTGGATTGATATTTGATAGGCATTAGAAAGACGCTTTTGAGCAAAACACTAACGGCAATTCCTAAAGTGTTATTGATTAGGCAGCCTTCAATTGGGGGTGGGGCTATTGGAAAACCTGCTTTTTTGTAGACATACTCAAGGGGTTGTGGTAGAAGCAAATTTTTCTCGTCTACACTTACAGAACCTTTATGATAGGAGTAGACATTAGATAGGCTAGGGTGTGGGTGTTCTGTCAATGGGAGAAAAACAGTAAGCATAGAAACAGACGTTAATATGAATAATAGCTTGTTCCCCACTTTTGTCATCTCCCATCCATTCTTTTACGTTATCCCAAATATGTCATTTAGTTTCATTACTTGCAAACAGAGTCTCTAATTTTTCGCTTCGTTAGCTTAATTGGTGCATTAATGACATTATAAATAATGTCTCCAGGAAAAGCGAACCAATCCCGATAGATGTATTTAAACCATGCTTTCATCTTTGTCAAACGTCTTATATATGGACTGACTTATTTTTTTGGGAATGTGTTAGATATGGTAGATACTAACGAACGTAATACTATGGAAGGATTGTTCTCATGGAACTCATAGGAGCCTTATTATTCTTACTCTCTGTTATGTTAATTATCGGTGTGTTAGCCACGAAATTTTCTTCTAGGTTAGGTTTGCCTGCTCTTATTCTTTTCCTCCTTGGTGGTATGATTCTCAACCAGTTTATGTATTTTGAAAATGTCCAACTTACACAATTTATCGGTACATTAGCATTAATTATCATTTTATTCGATGGGGGGACACAAACAAAATGGGGGAAAATGCGACCCATTCTTGGTCCTGCCGGCTCTTTGGCAACACTTGGAGTTTTAATTACTACATTTGTAACAGGCGCTGCTGCCATGTACATTCTGGATTTTTCTTTATTAGAAGGGCTTCTTTTAGGGGCTATTATCGGTTCCACGGATGCAGCAGCAGTCTTCTCTGTGTTAGGCAATAAAAATTTCAATAAACGATTAACCGCTACGCTGGAGGCGGAGTCCGGCTCCAATGATCCAATGGCTGTCTTTCTTACTGTTACATTGATAGAAATGATTCAAATACCTGATATGTCCATCTGGGCTGCCGTCGGTAGCTTTTTCCAACAAATGGGGCTTGGACTTGCAATAGGATTAATCTTGGGCAAAATCTCTATCTACGTTATAAATCACATTAAACTGGACACTTCTAGTTTATACCCCATACTTGCCATGGGAGCAGCAATTCTCACATACGCGGCAACCGATTATTTGGGAGGAAGTGGCTTGCTCGCCGTTTATGTCATGGCAGTGTTTGTTGGAAATAATGATTTAACTCACCGATTTTCCATCTTACGGTTTAATGAAGGATTCGCCTGGATGATGCAAATTATCATGTTCACGCTTCTTGGACTGCTTGTTTTTCCTAAGCAATTGACGAACGTTTTCTGGGATGGTATCTTAATTGCCATCATTCTGATGTTCATTGCACGTCCTGTTGCTGTTTTTATCAGCATGTTGTTTATGAAATATAATCTGAAACAGAAACTTTTTATCTCATGGGCTGGTTTGAAAGGTGCTGTTCCGATTGTTTTAGCTACCTATCCGATTATTGAGGGCATAGAAAGTCATGACTTGATCTTTAACACCGTCTTTTTTGTTGTACTAATATCTGCTTTAGTTCAAGGAAGCACGTTATCCTGGCTGGCCGAAAAATTAGGATTGTCTGGAGACGACGACGACGGCCATGCAAGCATCGAATTAATAAACCTGGGAAACACGGACTCAGAAATTATGAAGATAACTATCCCGAAACGTGCTCCCGCCATTAATACGTCATTAATCGATTTAACATTGCCCGAAGATACGTTAATCATAGGGATTACCCGAGACAAAAAACTACTGATCCCAACTGGATCGTCTGTTATTGAAAAAGGAGATACTTTGTATGTGCTGGGGGATAAAGAAAGCAGAAAAAAAGCAAAACTAACCTTATTAGGAAATACAGAACGATCGGAGAAATGATGTAACATAGGCTGCAGTCTTAATTTAATGACTTCTAGTAGATCACCCCGTATCATTATGAAAATGACACGGGGCATTTTTATCGTTATAAAAATGAAATGACAAGGAAACCAACGATTACACAATAATACGCAAAATACTTTAAATTACCTTTTTCCATAATATTCATCAACCATTTCAATGCGAAGTAGGTGGCAATGAAACTAGCTATAAAGGCAATAATATACGGAATCATCAATTCATTAAAGCCTGGATCACTTATAATTTCTGGGATCTCTAAAATTCCCGTTCCTAGACTAACAGGTATGTACAATAGAAAAGAAAACCGAAGGGCGGTTTCCTGATTCATCCCAACAAGCATCGACGCAACAATAGAAGCACCAGACCGGCTAATTCCCGGGGTTACAGCCACTGCCTGGGCAAGCCCTACAATAACGGCATCTTTCATTGTTAAAGCACTGTCTTTTTTCCTTCCTCTCCTATTTCGGATGATCCAAATAGCAATTGCTGTGATAAGTAAAGTAACACCTACCGTCTTTGTACCGCTAAGTGCTTCACCAATCGAATCCCCAAATAGCACACCGATAATTCCCACAGGAATCGTGGCAACTATAAGATAGATAATGAACTGAAAGTCATTTTTAGCTGCTTTCTCCTTCTTGACAAGATATCGGAAACCATTTGTAACTAAACGTAAGATATCCTCCCGGTAAATAACAAAAACAGCTAGAAGAGATGCGAAATTAACAAATATCTCAAAAGAGAGCCCCCTGGCCTCAATTCCAAATAGTTCCCGGAAAATAATAAGATGTCCACTTGAAGAGATTGGGATTGGCTCGGTAATTCCCTGAACTAACCCTAGTACTAGGTATTTTAATAATAGCCACAGTTCTGCTGCTTCCACAAAAAATCCTCCTAAGCTGATAAGCTTTCTATTTTTATATGTATTGACTCCATTCTACCGCTTCCACTTTACTTTAGCACCTTTAAATGGCCCTATACTGGAAGATCGTTCCCTTCTTCTGGCAGCTTATTGATGACATAATTGACTTTTTTCTTTTTCATTTTTTTATACGCAAGTTAGAAAAAATGAACACCGATAAAAAAAGAGGGATTTCTCCCCCTTTACAGATCTCCCTGTTCTTTTAGGCTGGTGAATGAAGAATTATCTGCTACAACTAATGCATCTAGCAGCTCAATTCCTACCATTCTTCCTGCTTCCTTCATTCTATCGGCAACTTGAATATCTTCTCTACTTGGTGTTACATCTCCACTTGGATGCTGATGAGCGATGATGATCGAAGCAGCATTATTAAGTATAGCAGCTTTCAGAACTTCCCTTGGATGTACCACACTTGCGTTTAATGATCCAACATGTGCTCGATGAACAGCAACCACCTTATTTTTGGTATTTAAGCATAGAACTAATAGTACTTCTCTGTCATCATCGCCTATGAACGATCTGGCAATATCAGCTGCATTCTCGGGCATACGTATACTATTCTCCTTAATTTCCATCTCCGTTTTCACCTGTTTAATTCGCTGTACTTCATAAATATTTTCCATTTCGGAAACAACTCCTTTCTTTGTTTGACAACGAAGAAATTTTTCCGAAAATGGAAGTCAAGGGTGAGCCGTTAGGCGAATACGAAAGTATCAAAAAAGAGTTAGAGAATGTTAGAAAACCCAATGACTTACTAGGAGTTGAAAAGCGTTTTTTGCTTTTTTACTCCTAGTTAGCCAACTTGGATTTCTTACATTCTCTTGATCTTTTGCAGACCCTTTACTGGAATCATGAGGAAACAATTATAATGGAGAGAACAAAGAAGGAGTGGACTCGAGGGAGGGAGATTCGATGGTGGGACGATCATCGAATCCAATGGAAGCATTGCTATGCTTTGCTTCCATCGGTTTGTAAGAGGTCGATCCCCGAACAAACCGTTGAAAAATTAGTCTTCTTCCCTACTTTTATGGTGTAAGTCAAGTACAGCAAGGAAATCCTTTTCCCCTGTTTTTATCACCTGCTTTAACAATGGGAAAATTTCTTCATCTTCAGCGTATTGCTCAATAAGGCCCTTTAACTCGATCTCTAAGTCACTGCTATCCACGGCTTTTATTTGATGAAAACGTTGTTCAATGATCATTTTCTAAACTCCTCCTATGTACGCCTCTACTATCTTTCTACTTTTTAATGCTCTTATCCTGTAAAGTATTTCAGGAATAAATGGCGTTTTATTTGAGAGCTATTTGTCGTAACGTTTTTGTTGCTGTTAGTTAAACGTGGGATTAAATCGTTTACAAGTGGTATCGCCGCTAACAAAGAGAAAAATTATTTCTTCTCCATAAAATTTAATAAACGTTCGTTTTTGAGACAATTCATATGAGCATTTGGAACTTGTGAATTTTAGAGCTATATGGCGGCTTTTTTTGAGAATTATTTGTCGTATGAAGCCCATAAAATAAGCAGTAATCGAATGATGACCACTGCTTATTTATGACCAATAACAAGGCTTTCTCTTGCT
>NZ_JBHFQG010000037.1:0-35592 GCF_041949975.1 Alteribacillus sp. JSM 102045
GTTCCCATGCCGAACACGGAAGTTAAGCTCTTCAGCGCCGATGATAATGAAGGGGCAGCCCTTTGTGAAAGTAGGACGTTGCCAGGCAATGAAAGAAAGCTGTCAGATTAATTTCTGGCAGCTTTTTTATCTTTACTTCTCCAACATTTTAAACGCCCTCCTCTGTCTGCACATGCTCCCCAAAATTTGCATCTAAAAATGTATAATAATATAGTTAGCATACCATTTATATTTTCAAATTACATGTTTAACCCTTTGAATGATTAAAAAGGTTAAAGGGTATACGAGATAAAAAATAATAATATACATAACAAAAAATAGGGAGGGGATATCGATGGATATGTGGCTGGACCAGGAATCTTATACTATTATAATTAGAATTTTAGCAGCAGGTTTTCTTGCTGGCTTAATCGGTATAGAAAGAGAATATAAACGTCATCCCGCTGGTTTCCGCACTCATTTACTAGTCGGCACCGGCGCTTGTTTAGTTATGGTGATGGCTTTGTTTGGATTTCAAAGTTATATGGAAGCCAATGAAGATATTGTACGTTATGATCCTTCTCGACTTGCTTCCTATGTCGTTAGCGGAGTTGGTTTTTTAGGAGCAGGAACTATTATCGTTCAAGGTGTTTCGGTTAAAGGCTTAACGACTGCAGCCTCTATTTGGGTAGTAGCCGCGATAGGACTTGCCGCTGGGGCTGGGATGTATTTTGCCGCAATTTTTACCACAGTTGTTGTCTTATTGAGTTTATTTTTTCTTAATAATGTGGACCGTTTTTTTCGGACATCCGTTCGGCCTGAAAAAATGGAGATAACTGTCTACAAAAATTCCATGGTTTTATCAAAAATTATTTCCACTCTGGAAGAAAATCAAGTGGTGATTAAAAAAGTTAAAGGGAGTACAGATGAAGGGGAAAATAAAGATCACAAATTTATTTATGACATTCATGTCCAAGCTCCAAAAGGTTTAGAGCGATCTCAGCTTTATGAAAAACTTCTTTTGATTAAAGGCATTCTTGAAATTGAAATGGAAATGTCAGAAGAATGATTAAAAAGAATTTGGCTATAATGGATAGTACCGGCTGCTTGAAATTTGCAGGCGGTTATATTATATTTATAGTCAAAGATAGTCAAGGTCAAGACCTTTAAAAATATGGCTGCCAGCAGGAAGGAGGTTGTCCCTGTGCGTAATATTTCTGATGTAATCGAAAAATATTTAAAAGAAATTCTTACGCAAAGTGAGAAGGAATTAATTGAGATTAAACGAAGTGAATTGGCTAAACGGTTCGAGTGCGTTCCTTCCCAAATCAATTACGTTATTAGTACACGTTTTACGACAGAAAAAGGATACATTGTAGAAAGCAAAAGGGGCGGCGGCGGGTATATACGAATTTCAAGAGTGAAAGTCGGAGATCATGCTGAACTTGTCGATCAATTATTGAAGTTAATAAAAGAAGGAATTGATCAGGTCACAGCAGAAAGTATTATTATGCGACTCTTTGAAGAAAAAGCAATTTCAAAAAGAGAAGCCAATATTATGCTTGCAGCCGTAAACCGAACAATATTGTCACTGCGGCATGCAGAAGACCGGGACTTTATCCGAGCAAAAATGTTGAAAGCTATGCTTCACAGCTTACGTTATAAATGAGTATATTGGCTGCGAAGGGAGGAGATCTAAAATGCTCTGTGAAGAATGTCAGCAGCGTCAAGCCACTCTGCATTTCACTAAGATTATAAATGGAAAAAAAGAAGAAATTCATCTGTGTGATGAATGTGCCCATGATAAAGGGGAGCATATCCCTGGTTCAAACAGTTATTCTATCCATGATTTATTATCCGGATTGTTAAACTTTGAACAGCCAATGGGAAAAGGAGGGCCTCATCCTTCAAGAGCTTCAGTACCTAAGCAGTTGGTATGTGATGCTTGCGGGCTTTCATATGAACGCTTTGCGAAGACAGGAAGGTTTGGTTGTTCTCGTTGTTATAAGGCATTTGATCCAAAGCTTGATCCAATTTTTAAACGGGTTCATAGTGGAAATGTTCGGCATGCCGGCAAGGTTCCTAAAAGAGCAGGCGGAAAAATGAAAGTGCAAAATCAGATAGAGAAACTTAGAAAGCAGCTGCAGCATCACATTGAACAAGAAGAATTTGAAGAAGCGGCAAAACTTCGAGACCAAATTAAAGAATTAAATGAAAACATACATGACGGAAAGGGGGATACTTGATGTCACTTCAACGTTTTATTTCAGAGGCAATTAGTCCTTGGATGAAAAACGGCCCCGGTCCAGATGGTGATATTGTTTTAAGTACAAGAATCCGTTTGGCAAGAAACTTAGAAAATTATCCCTTTCCTATTATGGCGTCAGATGAGTCTGCAAATACAATGCTTCACTATACTTCAAAAGAATTAGTAAAAGATCCGTATCAGTCAGTAGGGGATTTAGAAATATTAAAAATGGATGATCTCTCATCTAATGAAAAAAGAGTACTGGTAGAAAAACATTTGATTAGTCCTCATTTGGCAGATAAATCACGTTATGGTGCGGTAATGCTTAGTGACGATGAATCTATAAGCATTATGTTAAATGAAGAAGACCATATTAGACTGCAATGCTTGTTTCGAGGGTTTCAGTTAAATGAAGGACTGGTATTATCCAATGGTTTAGACGACTGGATAGAAGAAAAAGTGACGTTTGCTTTTGATGAAAAACGAGGTTATTTAACAAGTTGTCCAACAAACGTTGGGACAGGAATGAGGGCTTCCGTTATGATGCACCTTCCTGCCCTTGTGATGACACAGCAATTAAATCGTATTTTGCCGGCTATTAATCAGCTAGGACTTGTGGTAAGAGGTATTTATGGAGAAGGAAGCGAAGCTTTAGGGAACCTCTTTCAAATATCAAATCAAATGACACTTGGTAAATCAGAAGAAGATATTGTGGAGGACCTTCGAGGCGTTGTTATGCAGTTAATTCAGCAAGAGCGTTATGCACGAGAGGAGCTTATTCGCACATCAAAAATCCAAATAGAGGATAAAGTATTCCGATCTTTTGGATTGCTTACAAACAGTAGAGTAATGGAGTCAAAAGAAGCAGCAAAGAGATTATCTGATGTTAGACTGGGTATTGACCTTGATTTAATAAAAGGAATTTCGGGTAATATTTTAAATGAGCTTATGATTCTTACCCAGCCAGGTTTTCTGCAGCAATATGCAGGTAAAAATCTTACTCCGGATGAGCGTGATGTGAGACGGGCGGCATTGATCCGTGAGAGAATGAAGTTAGAAAGAGAAGAGTAAGGAATAATTTGGAGGTGCGCATATATGATGTTTGGTCGATTTACAGAACGGGCTCAAAAAGTATTAGCTTTAGCCCAAGAGGAAGCTATTCGCCTTGGGCATAATAATATAGGGACAGAACATATTTTACTCGGATTAATTAGAGAAGGAGAAGGAATTGCTGCAAAAGCACTGCAAGCACTCAACCTTGGCTCTGAACAAATTCAAAAAGAAGTAGAGTCTTTGATTGGAACTGGCCAAGAAGGTTCAAAGACGATACATTACACTCCACGAGCTAAAAAAGTTATTGAATTGTCCATGGATGAAGCTAGAAAGCTTGGGCATTCTTATGTAGGGACAGAACATATTCTGTTAGGGTTGATACGAGAAGGAGAAGGAGTTGCAGCAAGAGTATTAAATAACCTTGGCGTCAGCTTAAACAAAGCGAGACAGCAGGTGTTACAGTTACTTGGTAGCAATGAGGCTTCAAATTCTAATCACCAGCAGGCATCTGGAGCTGGTTCTTCCAACGCTAACACACCGACTCTTGATAGTTTAGCCAGAGATTTAACAGCAGTAGCTAAGGAAGAAGGTCTTGATCCTGTAATCGGGCGGAGCAAAGAAATTGAACGAGTAATTCAAGTGTTAAGCCGCCGTACAAAAAACAACCCGGTATTAATAGGGGAGCCTGGTGTCGGTAAAACTGCAGTTGCTGAAGGTCTTGCTCAATCCATTATTTCAAATGAAGTCCCGGAAATTCTTAGAAATAAACGCGTGATGACTTTAGATATGGGTACAGTCGTCGCGGGAACAAAATACCGAGGCGAATTTGAAGATCGTTTGAAAAAAGTAATGGAAGAAATTCGTCAAGCAGGTAACGTTATTCTCTTTATTGATGAACTTCATACTCTCATTGGTGCTGGCGGAGCAGAAGGTGCTATTGATGCCTCTAACATTCTAAAACCTTCTCTTGCCCGCGGGGAATTGCAGTGCATTGGAGCTACCACACTCGATGAATATCGTAAATATATAGAAAAAGATGCAGCCTTAGAACGTCGTTTTCAACCTATCCAAGTGGATGAACCAACTACTGAAGAATCTATTCAGATTCTCACAGGTCTTCGCGATCGATATGAAGCACATCACCGGGTTACCATTACTGATGAAGCTATCGCTGAAGCTGTGAAGCTATCAGACCGTTATATTTCCGATCGTTTTCTACCTGATAAAGCGATTGATTTAATTGATGAAGCTGGATCAAAAGTGCGCTTGCGCTCTTATACCGCACCGCCTAATTTAAAAGAGCTGGAACAAAAATTAGAAGAAACCCGTAAAGAAAAAGATGCTTCTGTTCAAAGCCAGGAATTTGAGAAAGCAGCATCCTTACGAGATAGTGAACAGCGGCTTCGAGAAGAATTGGAGAAAATGAAAAACGAATGGAAAGAAAAGCAAGGTCAGGAGAATACAGAGGTTACACCTGAAGATATTGCACAGGTTGTAGCTAGCTGGACGGGAATTCCTGTTTCCAAGCTTGCTGAAGAAGAAACTGATCGTCTTCTTAAAATGGAAGACATTTTACACAGCCGTGTGATTGGGCAGGAAGAAGCAGTTAATGCTATTTCTAAAGCAGTTCGCCGTGCCAGAGCCGGCTTAAAAGACCCAAAACGTCCAATTGGTTCTTTTATTTTCCTTGGACCTACTGGTGTTGGTAAAACAGAATTAGCTCGAGCAGTTGCAGAGACATTATTTGGTGATGAAGATTCTGTTATTCGTATAGATATGTCTGAGTATATGGAAAAACACGCGACAAGCAGGCTTGTTGGTTCCCCTCCAGGGTATGTAGGATATGAAGAAGGAGGTCAGTTGACAGAAAAAGTCAGGCGTCATCCGTACTCCGTTATACTTCTTGATGAAGTAGAAAAAGCTCACCCAGAAGTATTTAATATCCTACTTCAAGTGCTTGAGGACGGATTTCTGACAGACTCTAAAGGGCGCCGTGTTGATTTCCGAAATACAGCTATAATTATGACTTCCAATGTTGGGGCAAATTTGTTGAGACGTAATAAAAATGTAGGGTTTACTACTCAAACAGAAGGAGAAAAGTTCCAGGATATGCGGGATAAAGTAATGGGAGAGTTAAAAAATACGTTCCGTCCTGAATTTTTAAACCGTCTCGATGAAATTATTGTGTTCCATAGTCTTGAAAAAGAGCACATTAAGAAAATTGTTGTTCTTATGGCTGAGCAGTTACAAGAAAGGCTGTCTGAACAAGGTATTAAATTTGAATTAACCGAAGAAGCGAAGGATAAAATTTCAGATGAAGGGTTTGACCCCGAATATGGAGCTCGACCATTACGTCGTGCCCTTCAAAAACAAGTAGAAGACCGATTATCGGAAGAGCTGCTGCGCGGGAATATCCAAAAAGGCGATACCGCTGTTATCGATGTGAAAAATGGCGAGTATGTCGTTGAAACGAAAGCGGGAGCTAGAACGTAAAAAAGTATGAGGGAAGTCTAGACTGTCCGATGCATTTACCGGGCAGTCTTTTTCTAACACTGTTAAGAAAGTAAAAGTAAAACTACGGTTTTCAACGTACAGGACCTAATGCCGCCATTGCCACAGGGCATCTCGGGCAATACCTTTCAGGCATGTCAATCGGCGGGTTTTTCTTTAGCAGATTTCCTTTAAAATAGGGATAAAACATATGAGTTGACCGGTAATTGGAATTTTATTTTGATAAAATGCAGGGTGGCATACATAAGGTAAAGTGAGGTTGAAATATGGCGAAACATAAATCAAAGTTTGTTTGTCAGGAATGCGGGTATGAGTCAAGAAAATGGATGGGACGCTGTCCTGGCTGCAATCAGTGGAACACCATGGTTGAAGAATTAGAAAGTCACAATGCCAAAACGAGTGAAAGAAGGTCATTTAGTACTTTATCAGATGGAACGCGTCAGAAGCCACAACCCATTACAAAAGTAACGGGGGAACGCGAACCAAGAATTGATACTTCTTTAAAAGAACTGAACCGTGTTCTAGGAGGCGGTATTGTTCCGGGTTCATTAGTGCTGGTAGGAGGGGACCCGGGGATAGGAAAATCAACGCTGCTTCTTCAAATGACATCCATTTTAGCAACCCGGGATCATAAAGTTTTATATATATCAGGAGAGGAATCAATAAAACAGACAAAACTACGAGCAGATCGACTAGGCGCAAACTCTGAAAAGCTTTATGTTTTTGCAGAAACGGACATGGATACGATTGAAATTGCCATTGATCAAATACAGCCTACTCTTGTGGTGATTGATTCTATCCAAACGGTCCACCACGCTGAAGTTACCTCTGCCCCTGGAAGTGTTGCACAAGTTCGGGAATCTACCTCTATGTTTATGAGAATTGCAAAAACTCGAGGAATAGCAGTTTTTATTGTCGGTCATGTAACAAAACAAGGCTCCATTGCGGGTCCTAAAATGTTAGAGCATATGGTGGATTCGGTTTTATATTTTGAAGGAGAACGCCACCATACCTACAGAATGTTGAGGGCTGTGAAAAATCGGTTTGGTTCCACTAATGAACTAGGCATTTTTGAAATGAAAGAAATGGGCTTAACAGAAGTAAAAAATCCTTCTGAAATCTTTTTAGAAGATCGCACAGAAGGAAGTTCTGGTTCCATTGTGGTTGCTTCTCTCGAGGGAACACGACCAATTTTAGTTGAATTACAGGCATTAATTGCCCCTTCTAGTTTTGCCAATCCCAAGAGAACAGCGACGGGCGTGGATCAAAATCGAATTGCATTATTAATGGCAGTGTTAGAAAAGAGATTGGGAATGCTTCTGCAAAATCAAGATGCCTATATTAATGTCGCTGGAGGGGTAAAACTGGATGAGCCAGCTATTGATCTTGGTATTGCTATTTGTATAGCATCGAGCTTTCGCAATCATGCTTCAAACCCAGAGGATGTAGTGATTGGAGAAATCGGGTTGACAGGGGAGATACGACGGGTCGCAAGAATTGAAGAAAGGATTCATGAAGCAGCAAAACTAGGTTTCAAAAGAGCGATTATTCCTGCAAAAAATAAGGAAGGCTGGAAGGCCCCTGAAAATATAGAAGTATTAGGAGTAACAACATTAGAAGAAGCGCTGGATATTACGCTGGAGGGAAAAGCACCGTCCTGGTAATCCCGCTCGTTCATCTTAAGGAGGAAGAGAAATGCCAGGTAAACAACGTAGCTCATTCATTGGAGAAGTGCTGCATTTCGTCGCGCCAGGCACTCCTCTTCGTGATGGTATTGATAACGTTTTGCGGGCAAACACGGGAGGTCTCATCGCTCTTGGCTATTCAGAAAAAATGAAAGGTATAGTGGACGGAGGATTTTTTATTAACTGCCTATTTACTCCAGCCTATCTATATGAACTTGCAAAAATGGACGGAGCTATTATTTTAAATGCGAAAGGCGACCGAATTCTTTACGCTAATACACAGTTAGTTCCCGATAATACTATTGTTTCGAACGAAACAGGTATTAGGCATCGTACAGCAGAAAGAGTCGCTAAGCAAACTGGAAATCTTGTGATTTCTATATCACAGCGCCGTCAGGTTATCACCTTGTATAAAGGAGAATACCGTTACTCGCTTAAAGATATAGAAACAATCTTAACGAAAGCGAACCAGGCAGTCCAAACCCTTGAAAAATATAAAGTAGTTCTTGATCAAAGTCTAACGAATCTAGGGGCGCTGGAATTTGAAGAGTTGGTTACTTTCCAGGAAGTGTCCCAAGTTATTCACCGTATTGAATTGGTTATGCGGATAAAAAATGAAATCTTAAACTATGTGATGGAGTTAGGAAACGAAGGACGTTTAATAGCAATGCAGTTAAATGAACTTGTCTCTAATTTGGAAGAGGAAACCTTTCATTTGATAAAAGATTATATTGAAGATTCCGATACTGATCCTGGAGCTGTTATTCAAAAGTTGAAGCAAATGACAAATGAAGAACTGATGGATGATGTAGTTATCATGAAATTACTCGGGTATTCTCAACGGCAAAATTCTCATGAACATTCTGTTTCACCAAGAGGTTATAGAATACTTCATAAAATTCAGCGGCTGCCGTCTGGAATAATTAACAACCTTGTTCACAGTTATGACAGTTTAGGAGGTATAATGAAAGCTTCTATTGAAGAATTAGATAAAGTACAGGGAATAGGGAGAACACGTGCAAAAAAAATAAAAGAAGGGCTTAACCGTATTCAGGAACAGTTATTTATTGATCGGCATATATAAATTACAGCTGAGCTGTGATCCCTCTCTTTTAAAAAAAGAGATTGACGTTACAATTTGTTCACGATACAATGAAAATTTATTAAAAACTATGACAATCCAGTAAAAATTTGCTACATTAATATTAAACACTCCCATAAAAAGTAAGATTTAGAGTGGATTAAACTTTCATAGGTTTTAAAAATTAGTATTTGTCCATAATAAGGAAAGGAGGTGCATGTAAAAGTGTTAAAAAGAATAGTGCAGTTGTTTTTTATACTTGCCGGGGCAACACTCGGATTTATTTTTATACCGGAATTTATTTCTTTATTGGATTATAGCTCACTTCCTGAGTGGCTCGGTAACCCTTATATTGGCGGTCTTATTGGGGCAGTTGTTCTCTTTTTGTCTACGTTCTGGTTTGCCGATTACATTGTAAATGGAATGAGAGTTTTAGAGGAAATGATCGTTAAAGCACCAGTCACAGATGTATTATCTGGAACACTTGGATTGGTGTTTGGCTTGGTTGTGGCTTTTCTTATCGGTATTCCACTAAACTCTGTAGACTTTCCAGTAATCAGCTCTGTCTTACCTATTTTTATCACTTTCTTTCTAGGTTATTTCGGCTTTCAGGTAGGGTTTAAAAAACGGGATGAGCTTATGAGCTTATTTCCAGCCAGCCGTGTTGCCGCTAAAAAGAAGGAAGAAGTCGGGCAGGTCTCTAATCTTTCTAAAGTAAAAATTCTGGATACGAGTGTTATTATCGATGGCCGTATTGCTGATGTGTGCCAAACAGGGTTTCTTGAAGGAATTTTAGTTATACCAGAGTTTGTTTTAGAAGAACTTCAACATATTGCCGACTCATCTGACGTCCTAAAGCGAAATCGCGGACGGCGCGGGCTTGACATTTTAAATCGAATTCAAAAAGAACTGGCCATTGAAGTAGAGATTTACGATGGTGATTTTGAAGAAATCCAGGAAGTGGATAGTAAATTGGTGAAACTGGCAAAAGTGAGACAAGGAATGGTTGTTACAAACGATTTCAACCTTAATAAAGTATGTGACCTGCAAGGAGTAGAAGTTTTAAATATTAATGACTTGGCTAATGCTGTAAAACCGGTTGTTCTGCCTGGAGAAGAAATGAATGTGCAAGTGATTAAAGATGGAAAAGAACAAAACCAAGGGGTCGCTTATCTTGATGACGGTACAATGATTGTGGTTGAAGGTGGCCGTGATTATATAGGCGAGACCATTGAAGTGGTAGTAACAAGTGTTCTGCAAACAAGCGCTGGCCGAATGATTTTTGCAAAACCTAAACTTATGGAAAAAGCACTTTAAATCAACTATTAACATGCCTCTGTCGGATGTGTTTATGCCGGTTAACAGAGGCTTTTTTTCTTTTGATAGCAGGAAAAAACGCGGCAGTAATTGCCTAGCAGCAACTTTCAAGTGTATGATAAAAGAGCCTGAAATTAGAATACATATTGGAGAGGTCATATGAAATATGCTGTAGTTATACCGGCAGCTGGTCAAGGAAAGCGAATGCAAGCAGGTCGTAATAAACAGTTTTTAATCCTTGAGAAAAAACCATTAATTATTCATACAGTTTCTATATTTGAAAATGATCCTTTGTGTGAACGCATAATCATCGTAGCAAACGACAATGAGGTAAATGCAATGAAGAAATTGCTGAAGGAATGGAAAATCAACAAGGTGGAGGCTGTAGTACAAGGTGGGAAAGAAAGACAGGACAGTGTGTTCGAAGGTCTTAAGCAACTCGATGCATCTAACCTTGTGTTCATTCATGACGGTGCGAGGCCTTTTGTCACACAGGAGCAGATTCATCGTCTAGCAGGAAAAACAACAGCAGAAGGTGCGGCCGTGCTAGGCGTCAGAATGAAAGATACAGTAAAAAAAGTGAAGGATGGGCTCGTTCTAGAAACAATAGAACGTTCTAGTGTTTGGTCGGTTCAAACACCGCAAGCTTTTCAATTTCACATCATTTATGATGCTTATAAAAAAGCTCAGATTGATGGGTATGCTGGTACAGATGACACTAGTCTTGTAGAACGAATGGGCATTCCCATACATATTGTAGAGGGCAGCTATGACAACATTAAATTAACAACCCCGGAAGACATGGTAGTTGCCCGCGCTATCTTAAACAAGAGAAAGGAGGGGCAATAGTGAGAATTGGACATGGATTTGATGTTCACCAGCTTTCAGAAGATCGTCCGCTTATTATTGGTGGGGTAAACATCCCGCACACCAAAGGTTTAATAGGTCATTCAGACGCAGATGTGTTACTGCATGCGATATCTGATGCCCTGCTTGGAGCAGTAGGAGAAGGAGACATTGGAAAGCACTTTCCTGATACAGATTCTGCTTTTAAAGACGCTGATTCTGCTGAGTTGATGAATCTGGTGTATCGGATCGTAAAAGAGAAAGGATTTATTTTAACAAATGTTGATTGTACCATTATGGCGGAAAAACCTAAGATGGCGCCGCACATCAAGTTGATGCAGTCAACTATTGCTGATATTTTGGAAGCAGAAGAGGAACAAGTGAATATAAAAACCACTACAACCGAGAAATTGGGCTTTACCGGAAGAGAAGAAGGAATTGCAGCTCATGCAGTTGTGCTGCTTCAGCCATTATAGTAATTTTATTCTTTTTCAATTGGTGGTAAAATAGGACAGGTATTTCTTTTTGAGAGATCAACAGAGCTCGTCTGATACTAATATAAAATTGGGAAATGGAAGGTGTAGAAATATGAGCAAAGAAGTAAGAGTGCGTTTTGCTCCTAGTCCAACAGGACATCTTCATATAGGAGGGGCGCGGTCTGCTCTTTTTAATTATTTATTTGCAAGAAGTCAGGGCGGTAAATTTATTATCCGAATTGAAGATACAGATCAATCCCGTAATGTGGAGGATGCCACTGAAAAGCTTATGGACAGCATGAAATGGCTGGGTATTGACTGGGATGAGAGTGTAGATATCGGTGGCCCATATGGTCCGTATCGCTCGATGGAGCGACTTGAACTATACAAAAAGTATATACAGCAGCTTCTAGATGAAGGAAAAGCATACTATGATTATATGACAGAAGAAGAATTGCAAAAAGAACGGGAAGAGCAGCTGTCACGAGGAGAAGCTCCAAAATACAGCGGACGTGACCGTGATCTAACAGAGGAGCAGCGAAAAGCGTATGAAGCAAAAGGAATTAAACCTGTTGTGCGGTTTCGTGTGCCGGAGGGTGAACAAGTACTTATTGAAGATGCTGTACGCGGAGAAGTGAATTTTGAAACCGAAGATATTGGAGATTTTGTTATTGCCCGTAAAGATGGGATTCCTACTTATAACTTTGCAGTTGTCGTAGACGATCATCTGATGAAAATTTCTCATGTAATTAGAGGTGAGGAACATCTATCAAATGCTCCACGGCAAGCATTAGTCTTTGAAGCGTTTGGCTGGGAGAAACCGATGTTTGCCCATGCCTCTCTAATTTTAAATCCAGACCGCCAAAAAATGAGTAAGCGGGATGAGTCCATTATTCAATTTGTAGAACAATATAAAGAACTCGGCTATCTTCCGGAAGCAATTGTTAACTTTCTTGCGTTGCTAGGCTGGTCACCAGTAGGAGAAGAAGAAATTTTTTCTTTAGAAGAGCTGGAGTCTCAATTTAGTTTAGGACGTGTTTCTAAAGCCCCGGCGGTTTTCGATACGGATAAGCTGGCCTGGATGAATAATCAATATGTCAAAGAGGCAGATATTGAGAGGTTAACAAAGCTGGCTCTTCCTCATTTCCAGAAAGAAGGAAAACTCCCGAGTGAATTGTCAGATGAGCAGTATGAATGGGCAAAAAAGCTGGTTGCATTGTATCAGGAGCAAATGCACTACGCAGCTGAAATTACAGAGTTAACAGAGTTGTTCTTTAAGAAAGAAATATCGTATAATGAAGAAACGAAAGAAGTGCTGGAAGGGGAACAAGTACCCGAGGTGCTAGAACAATTTTCTAAAGAACTGGATGCCCTCGAGAGTTTTGAGCCAGATGAAATAAAAGCAGCAACAAAAGCAACTCAAAAAGCAACAGGCCAAAAAGGGAAAAAGTTATTTATGCCTATCCGCGTGGCTGTGACAGGGCAGACTCACGGTCCTGAGCTTCCACATGCTATTTCACTGTTAGGCAAAGATGTGGTTCAAACCAGGCTTCAGCAAGCAAAGAATCAGTAAAAACATAATTAGATTTGAAATATGTTGAAATATGGACCAAAGCGTTGAAGGGAAAAAGTAAGAACAAAACTTCCTGTACAGAGAGAATCACAGCTGCTGAAAGTGGTTCCTGGATTTTGTTCTGAAAATGCCTCCCTGAGTCTTTTGCCGAATTTAAGTAGGCAGAAGCGGCCAACAACCGTTACTTGTTAAAGGGAAAGGCAGAACAGTAACTTTTTGAATCTGCTGCCTTTAAACAGAGTGGAACCGCGCTATATAGAAGCGTCTCTGTGCAGAATATGCATAGAGACGCTTCTTTTCTTTTAAGATATAAAAAATCTATACTTAAATAATCATAATCAATTTTGAATTCGGGAGGTCAGCGGAGAGGAGAGAGGTTCATGTGGAAGACGTTTAAAAATGATATTGATGTAGTCTTTGACCAGGATCCGGCGGCAAGGAGCCGGTTGGAAGTGGTGTTAACATATTCCGGGGTTCACGCCATATGGGCTCATCGTATTGCTCATTGGCTGTGGAAGAAAAAAATGTATTTTCTGGGCAGGCTGTTGTCGCAAATAAGCCGATTTTTCACAGGAATAGAAATTCACCCTGGTGCTGTAATTGGTCAGCGGCTATTCATAGACCATGGGATGGGAGTTGTCATTGGGGAAACCTGTGAAATCGGTGATAACGTAACGATTTATCAAGGGGTAACATTAGGAGGAACGGGAAAAGAAAAAGGAAAGCGTCATCCAACGATAGAAGACAATGTGCTTATTGCTACAGGAGCAAAAATTCTAGGTTCTATGACGATAGGAAAATATTCGAGAATTGGAGCAGGCTCTGTTGTTTTAAATGAAGTTCCCCCAAATTCCACTGTAGTTGGCATTCCAGCTAAGGTAGTTGTTCAAGATGGTGTGAAGGTGAAAAAGGATGAGCTGGCTCATCATATACTTCCTGATCCAGTTGCAGATAAGTTTAACGAACTGGAAAAAGAAATTACAGCGCTCAAAAAAGAATTAGAATCATATAAAGATAACAAAACTGACGGAAGGACCGATGACTGATGGCCATAAAATTATATAATACATTGGCTCGAAAAAAAGAAGAATTTGTACCCCTTCAAGACGGCAAAGTTACAATGTATGTATGCGGACCGACGGTATATAACTATATACACATCGGAAATGCGCGGCCTGCAATAGTATTTGATATGATTAGAAAATATTTAGAATACCGGGGCTATCACGTTCACTTCATTTCTAACTTCACAGATGTCGATGATAAAATTATAAAAGCGGCACAAGAATTAGGAGAAGAAGTGCCTTCGTTAGCGGAACGCTTTATTGAAGCTTATTTTGAAGATATTGAAGCCCTAGGAGTAAAAAAAGCAGATCTGCACCCAAGAGTAACAGAAACAATGCCAGATATTATTGAATTCATTGAAGCACTAATTGAAAAAGGATATGCCTATGAAGCAGATGGCGATGTTTATTTTGAAACAAAAGCCTTTAAAGAATACGGAAAGCTATCATCTCAGTCAATTAATGATTTGCAGATGGGAGCAAGGATTGAAGTGGGTGAAAAGAAAAAAGATCCTCTTGATTTTGTACTGTGGAAGGAAGCAAAACAAGGTGAGATATCATGGGATAGCCCTTGGGGAAAAGGAAGGCCCGGGTGGCACATTGAATGCTCTGCAATGGTGAAAAAGTATCTTGGTGATACAATTGATATTCATGCCGGCGGACAGGATCTTGCTTTTCCGCATCATGAAAATGAGATTGCTCAATCAGAGGCATTGAATGAACAAAAAATGGCAAAATATTGGCTTCATAATGGCTATATCCAAATAAACAACGAGAAAATGTCCAAATCACTGGGAAACTTCGTTTTGGTTCATGATATTATCCAAAAACACCGCCCTGAAGTTATACGATTTTTTATGCTTCAGTCCCACTACCGCAGTCCGCTCAATTTCAGTGAAGAATTATTAGAAAGTGCCAAAAATAGTCTGGAGCGAATTAACACTACGACGAATAACTTGAAGCATCGTTTAAATGAGAGTGCAGATTTTGGGGAAATAAAAAACTGGGTTGAAACCGTTCAGCAGTTTAAAGAGACATTTATAACAGAAATGGATGATGATTTTAATAGCGCAAATGGAATAAGTGTTCTTTTTGATTTAGTAAAAAGTGCTAATCGTTATCTTCAAGAAAACCATTCGTCTAAGCAAGTTCTGCAGACATTTTTAGACACAATTCGAGAAATTGGCACTGTTCTCGACATTTCAGTTGAAGCAAAAGATGAAATCCTCGATGAGGAAATCGAACGTTTGATTAAGGAAAGAATAGAAGCCCGCAAAGAAAGAAATTTCTCACGTGCAGATGAAATTCGAGATTCTTTAAAAGAGCAGGGTATTATATTAGAAGACACTCCTCAAGGGACACGATGGAAGAGAGATTAGAAACATGCTAGGAAAATTAGAAGGAAAAAAAGTGGATGCTAAACAATTAAATGCACTTGCTCTTGCCTATATGGGGGATACGGTTTATGACCTTTATATAAGGAATTACCTTATTGAATCAGGCCGTGTCCGCCCTAACCTTTTACATCGGACATCGACGTCTTTTGTATCTGCAGCAGCTCAGTCTGCAGTTATGCATGAACTACTTGAAGAAAACTTTCTAACAAAAGAAGAAGAAGCTGTAGCTCGAAGGGGACGGAATGCAAAATCTGGAACTGTCCCTAAAAATACTGATCAAAACACTTATCGCTACAGCACGGCCTTTGAAGCTTTGTTAGGTTATCTCTATTTTTTAGGAAGAGAAGACAGGTTAAAGCAGCTGGTGACATTTGCTATTGAAGCAATTGAAAGGAATGAAAAAGAATGAAGGAAGAATGGATATCAGGAAAAAATTCAGTGCTGGAGGCCATACGTTCAGAAAGAGCCATTAATAAAGTTTGGGTGGCTGAAAATGCTGGAAGAGGGCAAATGAAGCAAATTTACCAGGCTGTTAGAGAAAAGAATATTATTGTTCAGCAAGCACCTAGAAAGAAACTTGATGAGTTATCAGGTAATCCGCGCCATCAAGGGGTGGTGGCCTCGGTGGCTGCATACCATTACGCAGAGCTGGAAGACATATTTGAAAAAGCTGCTGCTCTGCAGGAAGAGCCTTTTTTTATTCTGTTAGATGAAATAGCCGATCCGCATAATCTTGGTTCTATTTTAAGAACCGCTGACGCTGCAGGAGCACATGGAGTAATCATTCCTAAAAGAAGGTCTGTCGGGTTGACCCAAGCTGTTGCTAAATCCTCCACTGGAGCAATTGAACATGTTCCGGTAGTAAGAGTAACCAACATGGGCCGGACGATGGAGGAATTAAAAAAACAGGGATTATGGCTGGCAGGCACGGACGCTTCGGGGAAAGAGGATTTTAGAGAATGGAATGCTGACATGCCGCTGGGCCTCGTCATTGGTAGTGAAGGTAAAGGAATGAGCCGATTGGTGAAAGAAAAATGTGATTTTCTAATTAAAATCCCGATGAAAGGACATGTTACTTCCCTAAATGCATCCGTAGCAGCCAGCCTCCTGATGTATGAGGTTTACAGGAAACGTCATCCGTTAGGAAGAGAGTAAAGATGAAGGATATATTATTAGTAGATGGTTACAACATCATTGGAGACTGGCCGGAATTAAAAAAGCTGCGGGAAAAAAACCTTGAAGAAGCTCGTGATCGTTTAATCGAAAAAATGGCAGAATACCAAGCTTTTAAAGGGTGGGAAGTCAAAGTCATATTTGATGCTCATATGGTTGCCGGTGTTGGGCGAAAATATAATAACTATCTTGTAGACATTATTTATACTCGGGAGAATGAAACAGCAGACGAAAGAATTGAAAAACTAGTAGGTGAATTGAAAAATATAGAAACGCGTGTGCACGTAGCTACGTCAGATTATGCCGAACAATCGCTGGCGTTTGGAAGCGGGGCGCTGCGAAAATCTGCTCGTGAGCTTCGAGTAGAAATGGAGGTTGTCGAACAAAACATAACTCGTGAAGTAAAAGAGCATAGTAAGCAGGAAAAATTGTCGAATTTTCCTCTTACAGAAGAAATGGCTGAAATTTTTGACAAATGGCGTCGAGGCGACCGTTGAGCTGTTGACGGTGGAATAAAAGGTGCTATATAATATTGCTATATTCATCCAATCAGTCGAGGGGCGGAGGGATTGTATTGGGTTTAGACCTCAAAGAAACGGAACATCAGTACTTTGATAAAACAGATGATGAATTCCTAGTTGAAAAAGTTCGTTCAGGAGACAGTGCTGCTTTAGAGTTCCTCATTAATAAGTACAAGAACTTTGTCCGCGCAAAATCCAGATCTTATTTCCTTATTGGCGGAGACCATGAAGATATTGTACAAGAAGGCATGATTGGTTTATATAAAGCGATTAGGGATTTTAATGGAGACAAGCTGTCGTCTTTTAGGGCCTTTGCTGAACTGTGCATTACGAGACAGATTATTACGGCTATAAAGACGGCAACCAGGCAGAAACATATGCCTTTGAATTCATATGTTTCCCTGGACAAGCCTCTGTACGATGAAGAATCCGAACGAACACTTCTGGATGTGCTTTGCGGTTCAAAGGTCAGTGACCCAGAGGAGCTGATTATAAATCAAGAGGAATTTGATGATATAGAACTGAAAATTGGCGAAATACTCAGTGATCTTGAACAGAAAGTGCTGAGGTTATACTTGGACGGGAGGTCTTACCAGGAGATATCCGGCGAACTAAACCGACACGTAAAATCAATTGACAATGCGCTTCAACGTGTGAAGCGGAAATTGGAGAGGTGTGTGGAAGTCAAAGGTGTCAGTTCGTAGTAGTAATGGGGACCTTTTATTTTGAAACATCTAAGAAAGCGTTTACAAAAGCATCCTGCTGCAGGGTGCTTTTGTTTCATTTAGGTAAAAATTTTATTTTAAAACAGGTTTTTCCGGTCAAATTGACACTGTTTTATCAATGTGGTAAGGTAATTAAGCGTATGCAAAGGAACCTGTCATTCACAGGAGGTGCTCAATGCGGAACAAAGTGGTACTGGCATGCACGAATTGTTTTTCGAGAAATTATACAACCGAAAAGAATAAGCAAAAGCAAACAGACCGCATTGAGATGAAGAAGTTTTGCAAACAGTGCAATGCGCATACCCTTCATCGTGAAACAAAATAGAAGCGGTTATTTTTTTATTTTTAAAACAGATAATGAAATGACATTTGATTTCTAGTATAGAGGAGAAGTGTTTTTCTGCAGTTAAATGGTGGAAAGAGCGAATGGTTTGGAGGTGGCTTTATGGCTGATGGTACTAAAAATCCAGCAAGGTTTCTCCGTGACGTAGGAAGAGAAATGAAGCGAGTAACGTGGCCGAACCGCAGGGAACTGACAAAATACACCATAGTAGTTATTATAACCATCATATTTTTTGTTATTTTCTTTGCTGCAGTAGATTCAGGGTTATCTGAGCTTGTGCGCTTATTACTGGGCTAACTAGCTGAGAACCAAAAAGGAGGAGGGAAGGACGTAGCCGTCCGGATAATAATGGAAAAGAACTGGTTCGTAGTACACACATATTCCGGTTATGAAAATAAGGTGAAAACTAATCTGGAAAAACGTGTGGAATCAATGGAAATGACTGATAAAATCTTCCGCGTCCTCGTTCCGGTGGAAGAAGAAACCGAAGTGAAAAACGGGAAAAGTAAATCGGTAACCCGTAAGGTTTTCCCAGGTTACGTCATAGTAGAAATGGTTATGACCGATGATTCCTGGTATGTGGTTCGAAATACTCCGGGAGTAACCGGGTTTGTTGGTTCAGCTGGGGCCGGTTCTAAGCCAACCCCGCTCTTACCAGATGAGGTTGATAACATATTACGTCAAATGGGTGAAAGCGAACCGAAGGCAGAGGTGGACTTCGCGTTGAAAGAATCAGTGAAAGTAAAAGAAGGTCCATTTGCTGATTTCACAGGAACGATAGAAGATATTAACGCTGAAAAACAAAAAGTTAAAGTTCACGTAAATATGTTTGGTCGTGAAACTCCTGTAGAACTTGAATTTCACCAAGTTGAGAAGATATAGAAATCAACTCTTGCAGTTCTTTGTTTGAAGTGATAAGATTTTAATGTTTCATATTCATAATAATTACAGAGGGGTTAAAGGTATTCTTTTATCCTGCCCCTTTTTAAGAGTGGGAGGACTATTCGTCCGACAAACCACATCACGGACTAAGGAGGTGTGTCGCGTGGCTAAAAAAGTCGAGAAAGTCGTAAAGCTTCAAATCCCTGCCGGTAAAGCAAATCCGGCGCCGCCAGTAGGCCCGGCTTTAGGGCAGGCAGGTGTTAACATTATGGGATTTTGTAAAGAATTTAACGCTCGTACTTCAGATCAAGCAGGTATGATTATTCCTGTTGAGATTTCGGTATATGAAGACCGTTCGTTTACTTTTATTACGAAAACTCCGCCCGCAGCTGTTCTTCTTAAGAAAGTAGCAGGCGTCGAAAGTGGTTCCGGGGAGCCGAACCGCAATAAAGTAGCAACGGTGAAGCGTGATCAAATACGTGAGATCGCTGAAACGAAGATGCCGGATCTTAATGCGGCTGACCTAGATGCGGCAATGCGCATGGTAGAAGGTACAGCGCGCAGCATGGGAATTGTTGTAGAGGACTAATGAATGCCTTGCCTAAGGTTGCGACTTCCGTTTCAAGTCGAACGGATACCATGTTCGCAACCTTTAATAGTGGGAGGTCTAACCGCTAAAACCACAAACGAGGAGGAAATGAAATTGGCTAAAAAAGGTAAAAAGTACCAAGATGCTGTGAAGCTAGTTGATCGCGAGCAGCAATACAATGCCGAAGAAGCCATTGAACTTGTGAAGAAAACGTCTATCGCAAAATTTGATGAGACGGTGGAAGTTGCAGCTCGTCTTGGAGTAGACCCTCGTAAAAACGACCAGCAAATTCGCGGAGCTGTAGTGTTGCCGCATGGGACTGGGAAAACACAGCGTGTTCTAGTTTTTGCAAAAGGGGAAAAAGCTCAAGAAGCTGAAGCTGCTGGAGCAGACTATGTTGGAGAAGAAGACCTTGTCAACAAAGTACAGCAAGGTTGGTTTGATTTTGACGTGGTTGTTGCAACTCCTGATATGATGGCGCAAGTTGGTAAATTGGGTAAAACGCTTGGCCCTAAAGGTCTTATGCCGAACCCTAAAACAGGCACTGTAACAATGGACGTAACGAAAGCAGTAGAGGAAATCAAAGCAGGTAAAGTAGAATACCGTGTAGATAAAGCTGGAAATATCCATGCTCCTATCGGGAAGATTTCCTTTGACACAGACAAGCTGGTAGAAAACTTTAATACTCTGATTGATACATTGGTAAAAGCTAAACCGGCAGCTGCTAAAGGTACGTACGTGAAAAATGTTGCTGTAGCTTCTACAATGGGTCCTGGTGTGAAAGTGAGCACCTCAACCCTTAATTTAAAATAAATGATTGACTAAAATCGTAGAAGCCGTTATACTTTATAATGGTGTGAAACAAAACAAGAGATGTGTTGCCGCAGACAGCAGGGGCGATGTCCGCTTAATTTCCTGCCGAGGTAGTTTTCATCATATTTCAGCCTAATGGTGAAGTATGTATACTGAGAACAAAACCTTCATGTCTGCAGACATGAAGGTTTTTTATGATATCACTTAAGAATTATTGCGGTGAAATTATAACTTTGTTTGCGGGATGTCATATAAGAGAGCAGGAGGTGTGACAGTTGAGCAAAGTGATCGAACAAAAGCAGCAAGTTGTTCAAGAGATTGCAGATAAACTTGAAAACAGTGTCTCTACAATCGTGGTTGACTATCGCGGCTTGGATGTTGCTGAAGCAACAGAACTGCGTAAGCAGCTTCGTGAAGCTGGCGTTGACTTTAAAGTATATAAAAACACTATGGTGCGCCGTGCTACAGAAAAAACGAACTTAACAGAGATTGATGAGCATCTTGTTGGACCAACAGCAGTTGCAACAAGTACAGAAGATGTTGTGGCTCCGGCTAAGGTTCTTAACAATTTTGCTAAAGATCATGAGCAGCTTGAAATTAAAACTGGGGTCATTCAAGGTCGTGTAGCTTCCCTTGATGAAATTAAGGAGCTTGCAAGCCTTCCATCCCACGATGGTTTGGTTTCTATGCTTCTCAGTGTACTTCAAGCGCCTATCCGCAACTTTGCATTGGCTTCCAAAGCAGTTGCCGATCAAAAAGAAGAAGAAGGCGCATAAGCAAGAAGGTTTTCCGATGCAAATTTGTCACGTGCTATAGAATAAACATTATTATTTAAGGAGGATCAACAATGAGTAAAGAACAAATCATTGATTCGATTAAAGAAATGTCCGTTCTTGAATTGAACGATCTAGTAAAAGCAATTGAAGAAGAATTTGGTGTTACAGCTGCTGCGCCAGTAACAGTTGCCGGCGGCGGTGCTGCAGAAGTAGAAGAAGAGCAATCTGAATTTGACGTAGTTCTAGAAGACCCAGGCGCTTCTAAGATCAACGTTATCAAAGTTGTTCGTGAAATCACAGGCCTTGGCTTGAAAGAAGCTAAAGCTCTTGTAGACGGAGCACCAGAAACTCTCAAAGAAGGCGTAGACAAAGAAGAAGCTGAAGAGCTTAAAAGCAAGCTTGAAGAAGCTGGTGCTAAAATCGAACTTAAGTAAATTGGTTTTAAAAGAGTTTTCTCTATTCTATAGAGAAGGCTCTTTTTTTATGTTGTCGAACGGTCGCATCTTTCACAGCTGATAATCAACGGGATGGACCCTGGCTTCTGTAAAATGATTTGAGAGCAATGATGTACTTTTGCTAAACTATAATCAGAAAAAGAAAAAAGAAGGACGTGACAACTGAGTGAGCAGCCACTACTATGAACAATCACCAGATAAAGAAAGCGACGAAAGGAAAATAGAAAGTTATCTTCGCGGAAAAACCATGAAGTTTACAAGTGATCATGGAGTTTTTTCCAAAAGAGAGGTGGACTTTGGCAGCCGGACTTTATTGGAATCGTTCACTTGGCCTGAACTTCAGGGGGATATTTTGGATATGGGATGCGGATACGGACCGATTGGTATAACTCTTGCTGCTGAGACAGAACGTGCGGTATGGCTTGCGGATGTGAATAAGAGAGCTGTCTCGCTTGCAGAGAAAAATGCAGATACGTACAGTTTAAACAACATAAAGGTTGTTGAAAGTAACTTGTTTTCTTCCATATCCAAGTCTGATTTTGCTGCTATAATATCCAACCCTCCAATAAGAGCAGGCAAGAAAGTAGTTCATTCCTTGTTTGAACAAGCAGCTAAACATCTGCAGTCAGAAGGGGAACTTTGGGTGGTAGTTCAAAAAAAACAAGGGGCACCCTCGGCCAAAGATAAGCTGGAATCTGTTTTCCGAGAAGTTGAAACTGTAAATAAGAATAAAGGATATTATATTTTTCGTGCAAAGAAAAGTTGACCGCTTCTTTCTTTTGTGTTATTGTTATTTAATGCGTATAAGTATCCTCTCGGATATAATACATTATTACGTCCGCTCTATATTTTTCATACCTAAAAGATGTATAAAAAAGGCAGGATCAGGGAAAAATAATATAATCAGCCTGACAGTTGGAAAATAGTGGTTCTTTTTATGAAGAAACCATTTTTTTCTTTGTACGAAAAAGAAAGGTCGGGCACTAAAAGATGGAGTAAACATAAAGGATCCGGCAGTCAGGGTCTTTATGTTTCTATATTTTGGCAGCCGCCTTGGGTATACTGCCTGTCGAAAAGATAGGTGGACATTATGCGATATTTAAGGGGTGACTCAGTTGACAGGTCAACTTATTCAGTTTGGACGCCACCGCCACAGAAGAAGCTATGCAAGAATTAATGAAGTGTTAGATCTTCCAAACTTGATTGAAATTCAAACAGCTTCTTATCAATGGTTTCTTGATGAGGGTATTCGTGAGATGTTTCAGGATATTTCCCCCATCGAAGATTTCACGGGTAATTTGGTTCTTGAGTTTATTGACTACAGCCTTGGTGAGCCGAAGTATTCGATTGACGAATCCAAGGAAAGAGACGTTACGTATTCTGCACCTTTGCGAGTGAAAGTTCGTCTTATGAATAAGGAAACTGGTGAAGTGAAAGAGCAGGAAGTATTTATGGGTGACTTCCCTCTGATGACAGATACCGGTACATTTATTATTAATGGAGCAGAGCGAGTTATTGTATCTCAGCTTGTGCGTTCGCCTAGTGTTTATTTTAATAAAAAAACGGACAAGAACGGGAAAAAAGGATACACTGCTACAGTGATACCGAACCGGGGTGCATGGCTTGAGCTTGAAACCGATGCAAAAGACATCGTATATGTGCGAATAGACCGTACCAGAAAGCTTCCTGTTACGGTACTCTTGCGTGCGCTTGGATTCGGGTCTGATCAAGAGATCATTGATTTGCTTGGTGAAGATGAGTACTTACGCAATACATTGGAGAAAGATAACACCGACGGGACAGAAAAAGCCTTGCTCGAAATCTATGAGCGCCTTCGTCCAGGTGAGCCTCCAACTGTAGAAAGCGCAAAAAGCCTATTAGAAACGAGATTTTTTGACCCTAAACGTTATGACCTAGCAAACGTTGGGCGTTATAAGGTAAATAAAAAACTTCATATTAAAAACCGTCTTTTTAATCAGCGATTGGCTGAAACATTAGCAGATCCTGAAACAGGTGAAATTCTGGCCGAGGAAGGCGCTATTTTAGATAGAAGAACTCTTGATCGATTGCTTCCTTATTTGGAAAACAATCTTGGATTTAAACGTTACACAGTTTCCGGCGGAGTTGTAGAAGAAGCCGATCTGAATATGCAGTCAATTAAAATTTATCCGCCAGAAGAACAGGAAGAAGATAAAGTCATTAACGTAATTAGCAATGGAAACATTGAACGTGATGTCAAAAACATTATGCCGGAAGATATTATTTCGGCTATTAACTACTTCTTTAACCTGCTTCACAGTGTCGGCTTAACGGACGATATTGACCACTTAGGAAACCGTCGTCTTCGTTCCGTAGGTGAGTTATTACAAAATCAATTTAGAATAGGTCTCTCCCGTATGGAAAGAGTGGTACGGGAACGTATGTCTATTCAAGATCCAAGTGCGATCACTCCACAGGCTCTTATTAACATTCGTCCAGTGATCGCTTCTATTAAAGAGTTTTTCGGAAGCTCTCAGCTTTCCCAATTTATGGACCAGACGAACCCGCTTGCAGAACTTACACATAAACGGCGTTTGTCTGCACTAGGACCTGGTGGTTTGACCAGGGAGCGGGCTGGGTTTGAAGTGCGTGACGTTCACTATTCCCACTATGGAAGAATGTGTCCGATTGAAACACCAGAAGGACCTAACATTGGTCTTATTAACTCGCTTTCAAGTTATGCGAAAGTAAACGAATTTGGTTTTATCGAAACTGCCTATCGCCGTGTTGACCATGAAACGGGTCAGGTTACGGAGGAATGTGATTATTTAACTGCAGACGAAGAAGATAATTACGTTGTAGCCCAGGCAAACGCTAAGCTTAACGAAGATGGATCGTTTGCAGATGATAATATTATTGCCCGTTTTCGAGGAGAAAACACAATAGTACCGAAGGAAAAAATTGACTATATGGACGTATCTCCTAAGCAGGTTGTTTCTGCTGCTACAGCATGTATTCCTTTCTTGGAAAACGACGACTCCAATCGTGCGTTAATGGGAGCGAACATGCAGCGTCAGGCCGTGCCTTTGCTTGAACCTGAAGCTCCGCTTGTAGGTACAGGAATGGAATATGTTTCAGCTAGAGACTCCGGGGCAGCTATTGTAGCAAAAACCAAAGGTATTGTAGAGCGAGTGACAGCTCGTGAAATTTGGCTCCGTCGTATTGAAGACGTGGACGATAAAGAAGTAGAGACAGATATTGATAAATATAAGCTGTCAAAGTATATTCGCTCTAACCAGGGCACTAGCTATAACCAACGCCCGATCGTAAGTGAAGGGGACCGGGTCGAAAAAGGGGAAGTGCTAGGTGACGGCCCTTCAATGGATAAGGGTGAAATGGCACTTGGCCGGAATGTTCTGGTAGGCTTTATGACCTGGGATGGTTATAACTACGAAGACGCGATTATATTAAGTGAGCGTTTAGTGAAAGATGACGTTTATACTTCTGTCCACATTGAAGAATATGAATCAGAGGCAAGGGATACAAAGCTTGGACCGGAAGAAATCACACGTGATATTCCGAATGTTAGTGAAGAAGCGTTAAAGAATTTGGATGATCGCGGCATTATCCGTGTCGGTGCTGAAGTGAAAGATGGAGATATTCTGGTCGGTAAAGTAACACCAAAAGGGATGACTGAACTTACCGCTGAAGAACGCCTGCTTCATGCTATTTTTGGTGAAAAAGCCAGAGAAGTACGTGACACCTCATTAAGAGTGCCGCACGGCGCCGACGGTATCGTACTTGATGTGAAAATCTTTAACCGTGAGGACGGAGATGAACTCCCTCCTGGAGTAAATCAACTGGTCCGCGTTTATCTCGTACAGAAACGGAAGATTCATGAAGGAGATAAAATGGCTGGACGTCACGGGAACAAAGGTGTTATCTCCAGAATACTTCCAGAAGAAGATATGCCTTATCTTCCTGATGGAACACCTATTGAAATCATGTTAAACCCGCTCGGGGTTCCATCACGTATGAATATTGGCCAGGTTCTTGAGCTTCACTTAGGTATGGCTGCCCGTTCTCTAAACCTTCATATGGCCACGCCAGTATTTGACGGTGCTAGAGAAGAAGATGTTTGGGAGACTCTTGAAGAAGCAGGTATTGCTCGTGACGGTAAGACGGTTCTTTATGACGGCCGGACAGGAGAGCCTTTTGACAGCCGTGTTTCCGTGGGTGTTATGTATATGATTAAACTTGCTCACATGGTAGATGATAAGCTTCATGCCCGTTCTACTGGCCCATACTCTCTTGTTACGCAGCAGCCTCTTGGTGGTAAAGCTCAGTTTGGCGGCCAGCGTTTTGGTGAGATGGAGGTTTGGGCCCTGGAAGCGTATGGTGCAGCCTATACCCTTCAGGAAATACTGACAGTTAAATCTGATGATGTGGTTGGACGTGTAAAAACGTATGAATCAATCGTAAAAGGTGAAAATGTACCGGAACCGGGAGTTCCAGAGTCATTTAAAGTACTGATTAAAGAACTCCAAAGTCTTGGTATGGATGTTAAAATGCTGTCGAGTACGGAAGAAGAAATAGAAATGAAAGAACTCGATGACGAAGATGAGCAATCGAGTGATAAATTAAATTTAAAGATGGAGTCTACTGAAAACGCCTAAGAAGGTTAAAAGCACAGAGCACCATTACAAAGGTTACCCAAAATAACAAGTGCAGAAGGAACTTTTCTCTTATAAATGAAGAGAAGAGTTTCCGCTGCCTTGGTTAATTCTCAATTTTAAAACTTTCCCCCGTGCCTGTACTTTTTGCTACCCCAAAGTTCGAAAGGGAGGTTGACCCCTTGATTGATGTAAATAATTTTGAATACATGAAAATCGGTCTGGCTTCACCGGATAAAATCCGTTCTTGGTCCCGCGGAGAAGTCAAAAAGCCTGAAACAATTAATTACCGTACATTAAAACCGGAAAAAGACGGGCTATTTTGTGAAAGAATATTCGGCCCGACAAAAGATTGGGAATGTCATTGCGGGAAGTATAAAAGAGTGCGCTATAAAGGCGTGGTGTGCGATCGCTGCGGCGTGGAAGTGACCCGTGCAAAAGTTAGACGTGAACGTATGGGCCATATTGAATTAGCTGCGCCTGTTTCTCACATCTGGTATTTCAAAGGGATTCCAAGCCGTATGGGGCTTGTGCTGGATATGTCTCCGAGATCCCTTGAAGAAGTAATATATTTTGCTTCTTATGTAGTGACTGATACAGGGGAGACTCCACTAGAATATAAACAATTGCTTTCTGAAAAAGAATATCGTTCTTATTACGACAAATATGGGCGCGGTTTCTCAGCTAAAATGGGAGCAGAAGCAATTCGCAAGCTTTTACAAGATATTGATCTTGATAAAGAAGTGAAAATACTAAAAGATGAGTTAGAAACTGCTCAAGGGCAAAGAAGAACTCGTGCAATTAAACGCTTGGAAGTTCTGGAGTCCTTCCGTAATTCAGGAAACCACCCTTCTTGGATGATCTTAGATGTTCTTCCAGTTATACCTCCTGAATTGCGTCCTATGGTACAGCTTGACGGCGGACGGTTTGCAACTTCAGACTTAAATGACTTGTACCGTCGTGTTATAAATCGAAATAACCGGTTAAAAAGGCTTCTAGATTTAGGTGCGCCGAATATTATTGTTCAGAACGAGAAACGGATGCTGCAGGAAGCTGTAGATGCGCTGATCGACAACGGCCGCCGCGGCCGGCCTGTTACCGGTCCAGGAAACAGGCCGCTTAAATCACTTTCCCATATGCTAAAAGGGAAACAAGGTCGTTTTCGTCAAAACCTACTTGGTAAGCGTGTAGACTATTCAGGCCGTTCTGTTATCGTAGTGGGGCCGGCATTGAAAATGTATCAATGTGGTCTGCCAAAAGAAATGGCTTTAGAACTGTTTAAACCTTTTGTTATGAAAGAACTGGTCAGCAGAGGCCTGGCTCATAATATTAAAAGCGCCAAACGTAAGGTAGAACGCGTTCACCCGGAAGTATGGGATGTACTAGAAGAAGTTATTAAAGAGCACCCTGTTCTGCTTAACCGTGCACCGACATTGCACCGTCTTGGTATTCAGGCTTTTGAACCGACGCTTGTAGAAGGCAGAGCTGTTAAGCTTCACCCTCTTGTATGTACAGCTTACAATGCTGACTTTGACGGTGACCAAATGGCAGTTCACGTACCGCTTTCCGCAGAGGCTCAAGCTGAAGCACGGATTTTAATGCTGGCTGCTCAAAACATCTTAAATCCAAAAGACGGAAAACCAGTTGTAACCCCTTCTCAGGATATGGTTCTTGGTAACTATTACCTCACCTTAGAAAGGGCAGGAGCAGTAGGGGAAGGCTCCGTCTTCAAAGATCCTAATGAAGCATTAACTGCTTATCAGAATGGTTATGTGCACCTGCATAGCAGAGTGGCAATTCCTGTTGCATCTGTGGACAAAACAAACTTTACAGAGGATCAAAATAAAAAACTCCTTCTTACAACTGTAGGGAAGTTAATATTCAATGAGATCCTTCCTAAATCGTTTCCGTACGTCAATGAGCCTACAGCAACGAACCTAGAGGAAGAGATCCCTGAAAAATATATCGTTCCTATGACCGCTGATATTAAAAAAGAGTTTGAAAACAGGGAAACCGTTCCTCCATTTAAAAAAGGCTTTTTGGGAGATATTATCGCAGAAGTATTTAAAAACTTCCAGATTATCGAAACGTCCAAAATGCTTGACCGTATGAAAGATTTAGGATTTTACTATTCCACAAAAGCAGGAATTACGGTTGGTATCTCTGATATTGTTGTGCTAGGAGATAAGCAGGTAATTCTAGATGAAGCAGAAGAAAAAGTTGAGCGTGTAATGAAGCAGTTCCGCCGGGGTCTTATTACCGAGGAAGAACGCTACAACAAGGTTATTTCTATTTGGAGTGAAGCGAAAGACACCATCCAGGATAAGCTGATGGGAACACTCGATAAAACGAATCCTATTTTCATGATGAGTGACTCGGGAGCTCGTGGTAACGCCTCAAACTTTACGCAGCTTGCTGGTATGCGTGGTCTGATGGCGAACCCGTCAGGACGTATTATCGAACTCCCAATCAAGTCAAGCTTCCGTGAAGGTTTAACGGTCTTGGAATACTTTATTTCTACACACGGTGCCAGAAAAGGTCTTGCTGATACGGCTCTTAAAACAGCAGACTCAGGTTACCTGACCCGCCGTCTGGTTGACGTGGCTCAAGACGTTATCGTCCGTGAAGATGATTGTGGAACAGACAGAGGTCTTGATGTTCATGCGCTTCGTGAAGGAAACGAATTGATTGAAAATCTTCAAGACCGGCTCATTGGACGTGTGGCGTTTAAAACTGTCCGTCATCCAGAGACAAATGAAGTACTTGCTAAAAAAGGCGAGTTAATTAATGAAGATAAAGCGAAATTAATTGAAGAGGCAGGAGTAGAAGAGGTCACCATTCGTTCGGTGTTTACTTGTGATACGCGTCACGGTGTGTGTAAAAAATGTTATGGTAAAAACCTTGCTACCGGTTCTGACGTTGAAGTCGGGGAAGCCGTTGGTATCATTGCAGCTCAATCAATCGGTGAACCGGGAACGCAGCTTACAATGCGTACTTTCCATACTGGCGGTGTAGCAGGAGATGATATTACACAAGGTCTTCCGCGTATCCAGGAACTGTTTGAGGCACGTAATCCAAAAGGTCAAGCTGTAATCTCTGAACTAGCAGGAGAGGTAGTTGATATTAAAGAACTGCAGGATAAAAAAGAGATTACAGTGCAAGGGAACCTTGAATCCCGCAGTTACACAACCCAGTATGGAGCCCGCCTCAAAGTAGAGTTAGGTGAAAATGTTAAAGCAGGGCAGCCGCTCACCGAAGGTTCTATTGACCCTAAAGAACTTCTTAAGGTTACGGGACTGCATGCTGTTCAAGAATATCTGTTAAAAGAAGTTCAAAAGGTTTATAGAATGCAGGGGGTTGAAATTGGCGATAAACACGTAGAGGTTATGGTTCGTCAAATGCTTCGCAAAATCCGTGTGGCAGATTCTGGTAATACAGAAGTGTTGCCAGGAAGCCTGGTAGAAGTTCATCACTTTGACACGGCTAACGAAAAAGTCCTTGAAGAAGGCGGACAGCCGGCTGTTGGCAATCCCGTTATCCTTGGTATCACAAAAGCTTCTCTTGAGACGGATTCCTTCCTCTCAGCAGCATCTTTCCAAGAAACTACTCGAGTATTGACAGATGCGGCAATCAAAGGGAAGCGCGATGAGCTTGTCGGCTTGAAAGAAAATGTTATTATCGGTAAGCTGGTGCCTGCCGGAACAGGGATGCAGCGCTATAGATCCTTGGAAGTTGATATTCCAGAAGAGTCCTCCGAAGAAACAGTGGAGACTGGAGAAGAAGCTGTTCCTCATGAGTAAAAATAGTGTTGACATCTTTGGGTCACGGTGATATGCTATCAAAGTGTGCCTAACTCCCTGTGCTTTGGAGGATATAGAATGTCTTATGAAAAAGTATCACAGGCGGCTGATGTTTTAATAGGAACGAAGCAAACGTTAAAAGCTCTGGAGTCGAACTCCGTTCAAGCAATAGTAGTCGCTGATGATGCAGAGAACAGGGTTATTAATAAAGTCCTTCTCGCAGCAGAAGCAAAAGGAGTCCCGATTCACACAGTAGATTCCATGCGAAAACTTGGAAAAGCTTGTGGAATCGACGTTGGAGCAGCTGCGGTTGCCTTGAAAAAGCAATGACGTTTTTGCTGATAGGTTTATCCTATCGGCAAAAACTTTACTTTTGCTTTGAAGCGAACCACCTGGAACGGTGGTCTTAAAAAATAGCTTGAAGAAAGGAGGAAAAGCCGTATGCCTACTATCAATCAATTGGTTCGTAAGGGCCGTCAGGCAAAAGTGAAAGGTTCTGACTCTCCAGCTTTGAATAAAGGGTACAACAGTTATAGAAAAATACCAACTGATCAAGACTCTCCGCAAAAGCGTGGGGTATGTACTCGTGTTGGAACCATGACACCAAAGAAGCCGAACTCTGCTTTGCGGAAGTATGCCCGTGTTCGTTTGACTAACCAAATCGAAGTAACTGCTTATATTCCTGGTATCGGTCATAACTTGCAGGAACACAGTGTAGTGCTTATTCGCGGAGGACGTGTTAAGGACCTTCCTGGTGTGCGCTATCATATCGTCCGCGGTGCCCTTGATACTGCTGGTGTGCAGGATCGAAAACAAAGCCGCTCTAAATATGGTACTAAGCGTGGAAAGAAGTAAGTTTTTCTATTTAAACTCTGTTTATCCACTTAACTGAAAGGAGGGGTGACCCATGCCTCGTAAAGGACCTGTACCTCGTCGGGATGTATTGCCCGACCCTATATATAATTCAAAACTGGTTACTAGATTAATTAACCGCATTATGCTGAATGGAAAAAAAGGAAAAGCACAAAATATTCTTTATAAAGCATTTGACATTGTGCGTGAACGTTCAGGTCAAGACCCAATGGAAGTGTTTGACCAGGCGATGAAAAATGTTATGCCGGTACTTGAAGTTAAGGCACGCCGTGTGGGTGGTGCAAACTACCAGGTACCAATCGAAGTAAAACCAGACCGTCGTACTACTTTAGGATTGCGCTGGGTAGTGAGCTATGCTCGCCTTCGTGGTGAGAAAACAATGGAAGAACGTCTTGCGAATGAGATCCTTGATGCAGCCAATAATACTGGTGCAGCTGTGAAAAAGCGTGAGGATACGCATCGTATGGCAGAAGCCAACAAAGCATTCGCTCATTATCGCTGGTAAGACAATTTATTATATAACAATTAACTCTTAGGATAGAAGGAAAGGAGAAAAGAAAGTCCATGGCACGAGAATTCTCCTTAGAAAAAACTCGTAATATCGGTATCATGGCTCATATTGATGCCGGTAAGACTACAGCTACAGAGCGTATCCTATATTACACGGGCCGTATCCACAAAATTGGGGAAACACACGAAGGTGCTTCCCAAATGGACTGGATGGCTCAAGAACAGGAACGCGGTATTACGATTACTTCTGCTGCGACAACAGCACAATGGAAAGATCACCGCATTAATATTATTGACACTCCTGGACACGTCGATTTCACTGTAGAGGTGGAGCGTTCATTGCGTGTTTTGGACGGAGCGGTAGCGGTGCTTGATGCTCAGTCAGGGGTTGAACCTCAAACAGAAACGGTGTGGCGCCAGGCTACAACCTATCATGTACCACGTATTGTCTTTGTTAACAAAATGGACAAAGTAGGAGCTGACTTCATTTACTCCTTAGGGACTTTGAGTGACCGTCTTGGAGCAAATGCTGCTGCAGTTCAGCTACCGATCGGTGCAGAGGACAACTTCGAAGGAATCATCGACTTAGTAACAATGGAAGCTTATTACTACATGGATGACCTTGGAACACGTACTGAAGCACGTGAAATTCCAGACGAATACAAAGCACAAGCAGATGAATATCGTGAAAAACTAGTAGAAGCGGTATCAGAATTTGATGAAGACTTGATGATGAAGTACCTTGAAGGTGAAGATATTACAACGGATGAATTAAAAGCAGCGATCCGTAAAGGTACATTAAATGTTGAGTTCTATCCGGTTCTGTGCGGTTCTGCGTTTAAAAACAAAGGTGTTCAGTTGATGATCGATGCTGTGCTTGATTATCTCCCATCACCGTTGGATGTACCTCCAATTAAAGGGATATTGCCTGACAGTGATGAAGAAGTAGAGCGTAAAGCTGACGACAACGGACCGTTCTCTGCACTTGCTTTTAAAGTTGCAACAGATCCGTATGTTGGTAAGCTTACATTTTTCCGTGTATATTCTGGTAAACTTGAATCCGGTTCATATGTTCGCAACTCCACGAAGGAAAAACGTGAACGTGTTGGACGGATTCTTCAGATGCACGCTAACTCTAGAGAAGAAATTTCTACTGTTTACTCCGGGGATATCGCAGCCGGTGTCGGTTTAAAAGACACTGCTACAGGTGATACTCTTTGTGACGATAAGAATCGAGTAATTCTTGAATCTATGGAGTTCCCTGAGCCAGTTATTTCTTTATCAGTTGAGCCTAAGTCTAAAGCAGACCACGATAAAATGGGTATTGCATTAGCTAAGCTTGCTGAGGAAGACCCAACTTTCCAAACGGAAACAGATGAAGAAACGGGCCAAACCCTTATTAAAGGGATGGGTGAACTTCACTTAGATATTATTGTTGACCGTCTTAAGCGTGAATTCAAAGTAGAAGCTACTGTCGGTGCGCCGCAAGTTTCCTACCGTGAAACGATTCGTACTGCTGGGAAGTGCGAAGGAAAATTCGTTCGTCAATCCGGTGGACGCGGTCAATACGGGCACGTTTGGGTTGAATTTGAGCCAAACGAAGAAGGTGCTGGCTTTGAATTTGTAAACAAAATTGTCGGAGGGGTAGTACCTCGTGAATATGTACCATCTGTACAGCAAGGTATCGAAGAAGCTCTTCAAAATGGTTTGCTAGCTGGATATCCAATGATCGATGTGAAAGCTACTCTATTTGATGGCTCTTATCACGATGTTGACTCCAATGAAATGGCGTTTAAAGTAGCTGCGTCTATGGCACTTAAGAAAGCGAAGGACCTTTGTCAGCCTGTTCTTCTCGAACCGCTGATGAAAGTGGAAGTGGTTGTTCCTGAAGAGTACATGGGTGACGTAATGGGTGACATTACTTCCCGTCGCGGCCGTGTAGACGGAATGGAAGCTCGCGGTAATTCTCAAGCTATTAAAGCATTTGTTCCGCTGTCTGAAATGTTTGGGTATGCGACTAACCTTCGTTCTAACACTCAAGGACGCGGTAACTATACTATGTTCTTTGACCACTATGAAGAAGTGCCAAAGAATATCGCTGAAGAAATTATTAAGAAAAACAGCGGACAATAATTTCTCAGAAATGATTGTTAGTAAAAATTTTTTATTGTAAGCTAAGGAAGGTGACCCTCGTATAAGGCACACCTTTCTGGCTTCCATATAATTTACCTGTATTAAGGGAGGAAATTCATAATGGCGAAAGAAAAATTTGATCGTTCCAAAACACATGCCAACATTGGTACTATTGGCCACGTTGACCATGGAAAAACTACATTGACAGCTGCTATCACCACAGTTCTTCATAAAAAATCCGGTACAGGTGAAGCAATGGCATATGACGCTATTGACGGAGCTCCGGAAGAGCGTGAACGTGGTATCACAATTTCTACAGCACACGTAGAATATGAAACAGAGACTCGTCACTATGCACACGTTGACTGCCCAGGTCACGCGGACTATGTTAAAAACATGATCACTGGTGCAGCACAAATGGATGGAGCAATTCTTGTTGTATCTGCAGCTGACGGCCCAATGCCACAGACTCGTGAGCACATTTTGCTTTCCCGTCAAGTAGGTGTACCTTCCATCGTTGTATTCTTGAACAAAACAGATATGGTAGACGATGAAGAGCTACTTGAGCTTGTTGAAATGGAAGTTCGCGATCTTCTATCTGAATATGACTTCCCTGGTGACGATGTACCAATCGTTAAAGGTTCTGCGTTGAAAGCTATCGAAGGCGATGCTGACCATGAGCAAGCTATCCTTGACCTCATGCAAGCAGTAGACGATTACATCCCAACACCAGACCGTGACAAAGACAAACCTTTCATGATGCCAGTTGAGGACGTATTCTCCATCACTGGACGCGGTACCGTTGCTACTGGTCGTGTAGAACGCGGTGTCCTTAACGTTGGTGATGAAGTCGAAATCATCGGTATCGACGAAGATGCTAGAAAAACAACAGTTACTGGTGTTGAAATGTTCCGTAAGCTTTTAGACTATGCTGAAGCTGGGGACAACATTGGTGCGCTTCTCCGTGGTGTTAACCGTGAAGATATTAAACGCGGCCAAGTTCTTGCAAAGCCAGGAAGCATCACTCCACATACAAACTTTAAAGCAGAAGTTTATGTTCTTTCGAAAGAAGAAGGCGGACGTCACACTCCATTCTTCTCAAACTATCGCCCTCAGTTCTACTTCCGTACAACGGACGTAACTGGTGTAATCAATCTTCCAGAAGGCGTAGAAATGGTTATGCCTGGCGATAACGTAGAAATGACTGTTGAATTGATTTCTCCGATCGCTATCGAAGAAGGTACTAAGTTCTCCATCCGTGAAGGTGGACGTACAGTAGGTGCTGGCGTAGTTTCTACAATTGAAAAGTAATTAACAAAAAGCCCCATCATTTGACGGGGCTTTTTCATTGTTTAGGAAATTATATTTTTTTACGAGTTGTGGATAAATATACGGTAGAATTTAGTTATTCCATTTGTTCACGATGGGGGAGAGGCTTGTGGGAAAGCGAAAGAATCAAGGAGTGATAAAGAAAATGCTCAAGGATCATTTCGATGGTTTTTGGAGGCTCCATGAACGTCGTTTTCCTAAATCCCATCGGGCCGATGTAAAAGAGACAGAAGAAAAAGCTATAAAATGTGGAAGCCGAGATATAGGGTATGCTCGTTATGAGTGCTTGGGATGTGAAGGGAAGCCAACTCCTGTTTTTATTGGTTTCACTTGTAAAAGTCGTTTTTGTCATCGATGTGGAAAGAAATATACAGATGATTGGGCAAAAAAACAGGAAGAGATGATATTTAATGTTCCACACCGTCACATGGTGTTTACCGTTCCCAAAGAAATTCGGTCTGTATTTTTTCAAGACTTCAAGAAGTTAAATGAAATCAGTGAAGAGGTAGCTGATGTGTTTCGTTATTATTTTCATCACCGAAGCAAAAAGAGGGAATTCAAAGTAGGGGTTATTACGGTTATCCATACCTTTGGAAGAGATTTGAAATTCCATCCCCACATTCATGTGTTGGTAACCGAAGGGGCTATGGACTATCAAAAAGAATGGGTTCCAGTCGAATATATCTCTTATGAGTTTTTAAGAAAATCTTGGCAAAAACTGCTTATGGATAAAATGTTGGAATGGTTTCCGCACCATCCAAAAGTAAGGAAGATGGTGGACGATCTTT
>NZ_JBHFQG010000038.1:0-35568 GCF_041949975.1 Alteribacillus sp. JSM 102045
AGTGGCGGCGGCAAAACGCCGCCAAAAGACACATATCTCCATCGGAGCATGAAAAATCTCCACCGGTCCCATCTAAAAGATGACTCCGGTGGAGATTTTATTTTAGGGGTTTTGGGACAGCCCCTTTCTTAGAGATTCTTACTTTTCTTCTCTTTCTTCTTCACCAAAAGATTCCATATAATCTCCACAAGCATCTATCATATTTTTTCCTTCAGGTGAATTCATGGCATTCATCATTTTAGATATATTAACATTGTCCATCATACTCATTATGCCATTACCATTCATCATATTTCCCATTTGATTATTCTCCGATTCTTCAGCCAATCCTGATTGTCCGATGGCTATTAAAGCAGCCAAACCAATTGTCATAACTAGAGGGAGCTTCTTTTTCATAGAATTTCACCCTTTCGTTTAAGATAATTTTGGATCTAGACAAATTAATCGTCTTTTATAATTGCTTTTAACTTTCATATTCTTCCTCGTGAAACTTTCCGCTAAGATTACTCTGTTTTTTATATTTCATCTTGTTGATTTCTTAGGAGCTATTCAGGAGGATAGACTTTCTTAAAACAACTTTTAGTTCTGTTAAGCCTTTCCCCAATTCGGGATCATTTCTACGTCTGCTGCTACCAATGTTGTATATACAGGACAACGAGAATCGACGGTTTCTTGCAGTTCTTTAACACGTGCTTCAGATTCACTTGTGTGAACCGTAGCATTAACCGTGATTTTTTGGAAGTATGGACGAACCCCTTCTTCCCCCATCATTCCTCGAGGATCGAGTTCCCCATTAATTTCAAAATCGATCCCTTGAAGATCAAATTCAAGTTCTTTTGCCACAAAGTTAGCAATCGCATTTTCACACCCTGCCAGAGAAATAAGCAACGTTGCTAATGGATTTGCCCCTTCATCTGTTCCTCCCATATTCGCAGGCTCATCAATAACAACCTGATGGTTATGAGACATTCCTTTTGTATTCATCCCTTTTGATACGGCTGTAATCTTTTCATTCATTTTAGCCATCTTAATCATACTCCTTTTGGTTTTTCTAAATATTGTAACTGAATCGACTCTATTATCTCTTTTAAAATTGCGATATCCTGATAATTTTTCATCAATAGAATACCGCCTTCAATTTGGGCTACTAAGGATTGAGCCTTTTGCAATGCCCGTTGCTCACCACTCAACTCTTTTATCACCCCCTCAAGGCAATGGATCCATTGGTGGAATAAATTATTGATCCTCTTACGGAATTCTTCATCATGCTCACTCATCTCTAGAGCCAAGTTACCAAATGGACATCCAAACATATTCGGAAGGTTTTCATGATAATCCACTGCCCATTCCAGCATTTCTTTCAACTTTTTTTCTGAGGATTTGTCGGATCCCAAAATGCCATGAATTAACTCGTTTTCCCACGTGAATACAAAATGTTCTATCACTGCTAAGCCAAGCTCTTTTTTAGAAGAGAAATAGTGATAAAATTGACCTTTCCCTATATCAGCAGCAGCCATAATATCACGGATTTTTGTAGCCTCGTAACCTTTTGAATGAATCAACTCTGCTGCGACAGAAATGATTTTATGTTTCTTATCACTCATACTATCACCTTTCAAAACCAACCGGTTGGTACAAAATAAATATAACATGCTTTGAGGGAGTAAACCAAAGTAATTTGCTCAAAAGGTTTTTTCGTTAATTACATACTCGTAAACTCTTTAAAGTTTATCTATTGGTTAAGTAAAGTTTAGTTTTTCCAATTATTTTTATGTTATTAATAATTTGTACGGTTTAAATTCTTACATAAGGAGCGAAGGGTTATGAGTTACGAAAAATGGTTAAAAGACATTGATTCAAAAAAATTAAATCGGCGTGATTTCATTGGAGTATCCGGAAAAACAGCACTTGCTACAACTATTGGACTTACTATCCCTCACTCATTAGCAGCTAAAGATAATGAGGCGGATCATTCATTTACGTTTGAAAAATCTCCTTTCACTCTCGGAGTAGCTTCAGGAGATCCGTTGCCCGACGGCGTTGTGTTATGGACAAGACTAGCTCCAGATCCGACTGCAGGTGATGGACAAGGTGGAATGCCGAATAAAAATGTATTAGTTCAATGGGAGGTAGCAGAAGATGAAAATTTTAATAAGATCGTAAAAAAAGGGACGGAAGTGGCGACTTCGGAATTAGCACACTCTGTTCATGCTGAGGTTCATGGCTTAAAACCATCTAGAAAATATTTCTATCGATTTATTGCTGGTGACAAGACGAGTCCAATTGGAAAAACAAAAACTGCACCTAATCATGGTGCGCATGTTAAAAACTTAAAATTTGCGATGGCTTCATGCCAAGCATGGGTGGGGGGACGTTACGCTGCTTATCGAAATATGGCACAGGAAGACCTCGATTTTGTGGTCCATCTTGGGGACTATATTTATGAGAATGCTGATACTGAAACTCTTGCTGACTTCCGCAATATCCACGCCCTCTATAAAACGTCACCTGACCTGCAAGCTGCTCATGCCGCGTTTCCGTTCATCGTGACTTTCGATGATCATGAAGTCGAGAATAATTGGGCCAATGACATTTCCCAACCAGACAATGAGGAGTCCAACGACAGATTCTTGGAAATTCGGGCTGCCGCTTTTCAAGCATACTATGAACATTTGCCCCTAAGACTTCGTTCCAAACCGCATGGATCTGATATTCAGCTATACCGTCAGTTTACGTTTGGTGACCTTGCCGAGTTTAATGTCCTAGATACAAGGCAATACCGTGATGACCAATTACATGAGGGTTTCCCAGGAGGTCCTCTTGATCCAGATACAAACGATCCTTCAAGAACATTGATGGGCTCTAAACAAGAAGATTGGCTGTTCCGTAACCTTAGTCAATCAAAATCTCGTTGGAATGTCCTAGCCCAGCAAACGATTATGGCTCAATTTGACTATGATACTGGTCAAGGTGTAAGTGTTAACCATGATCAATGGGACGGTTACGCTGCTGAGCGAGAACGTCTTTTAGAATATATAAAAAATCATCAACCCGCAAACCCTATTGCTATTTCAGGAGATTGGCATTCTAGCTGGGTAAATGACCTAAAAGAGGATTTTAATAATAAAGACTCAGAAACACTGGCTGTAGAATTTGTTGGCACTTCCATCAGTTCTGGCTGTGGATGGAAAGGGGAAGTAGAGGAGGCCCTTTCTGTCAATCCTCACGTTAAATTCTTTAATGGCGACCGACGTGGTTATGTACGTTGTGAATTAACACAAGATTCATGGCGCAGTGATTATCGTGTTGTTTCCTCTGCCAATAGTACGGAAGAAAAAGCCTATACCATGACGTCCTGGGTTGTAGAGAATGGTAAAGCAGGTGCCAAAGAAATCGGAGCCTCTAAAGAAAATAAAATAGGGGCTCTAGTAGACTGATAAAACTTTTTCTGTTCACCAAAGTTAAAGAGCCTGTTATGAAACGATTCATTCATAACAGGTTCTATTCAAACTACGTTATGTGGCATTCACCGTTTCTTTCCCTTTTTTCTCCGTTTTATTGATGACTGTCGTACCTACGAGGTCACCGGTAACATTCAGGCAGGTCGCGCCCATACCGATCAGGACATCTACGGCAGCGAGTATGGCTACAGCTTCCATCGGGAGGCCGAGCTGGGAAAATACGGTTGCAATCATAATGATCCCGGCACCGGGAACACCTGCTGTTCCGACTGATGCAAGGGTGCCAATTAGAACGATCTGCAGGATGTCTGCAAAGCCAAGCGGCTGTCCAATAACGTTAGCAGCAAAGACAGTTGATACCGCAATACGAATAGCAGCACCATCCATATTAATAGTGGCGCCAAACGGCAGACTGAAACCATACAGGCTTTTGGACAAGCCTAGATTTTCTGCGGCAGTAAGGGTGAGCGGAAGAGTCCCGGAGCTGCTTTGTGTTACAAAAGCAGTAATCATTGGGCTTCGTGCTTCACGAAAAAAGGTACCGGGTCTTTTTTTCACCATCAGCAAAATGACAATATAAAACATAAGCTGCAAGAGAAGAGCCACGTATAGAACAAAGATGAAGTTCCCTAAGGAAAATAGCGTGTCTGCCCCCTGGCTTCCGACAACACCCGCAATAATGGCAAAAATACCAATCGGCACGTATTGAAGCAAGCCTTTCATAACAATAAGTGTTGTTTCATTGAGCGCTTCCACCACTCTGTAGATACGTTCCCCTAGCTCACTCTGTTCAGCGGACGACCTTAAATAGGAAATACCAATCCCGAAGACAATTGCGGTAAATATAATTCCGAGAAGATTCATTTCCGTAAAAGCTGTTCCTATATTTTCTGGAACAATATTTAAGAGGACGTCTGCGATGCCGGGATTTTCCGGCACATCGACGCTTTCATTCCCTTCGAGTGTCATGCCTGTTCCAGGATTGAACAAGCTGGCCACCCCTATTCCAACCGTAATAGCTAATGCTGATGTCACTAAATAATATAAAAACACTTTGCCGCCCATACGTCCTAAACGGACGATCCTTGTCTGATTGACACCAACGATGAGCGTAAACAAAATCAGAGGTACAATAATAAATTGAAGGAGACGAAGCAGCAGGTCCCCGAACGGTTCAAGTACAGCTGTCTTTTCACCAAAGATCAGACCGGTGAGAAAACCAAGAATAAGAGCCACGGTGATTTTTTTAGTTAAGGATGCCTCTATATATCGTTTCCACATCGTCATCATCCGTTCCCCCCTTACTAGAGTTAATTATATCCACCCCAGTCCATGTTACCTATAGAATGCTCCTTTTATTGTATTTTTATTTTAGCAAAACAAGTGGCTCGAGAGTTAGACGTCCCGGAATTCACCTCTTTCCTATCTCTCCAACACCGACTAATGTTGATTCGATGATATATCGGTCCGGTGCGCTTCCGACAAAATCAAATGGGTAACATGTTGTTAGTGTTAATGCAGCTTCGTCTTTTTCCACTATCACAGTCCGGTCTTCGGCATCTGTGATCCAAATGTCTTCTACTTGATATTCATAACGTTTTTGTTCAAATTCTAAAAAGATAGAATCCCCTGTTTCTACTTGGTCTAGATTAGTAAATACGGTGTCTCGATGGCCGCTGAGAACTGTGAGCCCTTCTTGATCAGGCGTGGTTGTCCACTTACTGACGTATAGGCCAACTCCTCGGTCGAGTGTTTCATCATCAGCCCCCCAATACGTGTAGAATCTTTTTTCTATTCTAGGGATCACCAATCTACCGATTTCTTCTCCTTCTTCGTAAGTAGTATTTTCATTACTCATAACTGGGCTTTCTTCTCTTGCCTCTGTTGCATCTATTGTTCTTTCCATAGTCTCAACGTGTGGAGTCCTATTCCAAGTTTCCACTGCTTTGGCCGGTAAACTTTCGACAGACTGAAATCCAAGCCACCATTGATAACCAAAATAACCAGTGATAAAGACTCCCGCTATGATTAAACAACTGAGGAGCTTATCCCAAGTTTTCAACGTCATCGCCTCTCTTAACCAGAAAATGATACTAGAATTAACAACCTTTTTGAAGAGCAAAAGCTGTCTCTGGACGGGACGAGGGTTCAGAGACAGCTTCTTTAAAATTATTTCATTTACATTTGCTTTCTTTTTCTTATTTCAAGCAGTAATCCGCTCGCTGCAATGATAAGAGTGCCCCATAACATAAACTGGGAATTATTTGATGCAGTATCTGGAAGTTCGCCCCCTTCTTCCAAAACTTCTTCTTTATTCCCCTCAGATTGGTCTTCCATCTTTGCAGCAAAATCTTCTTTACGGATTAAGGCATGAATTCCTTTGGTTTTATCTACCACTTGTGATACTTCATAGTCTGTTGCAGCACTGAGATATGCAAATGCCTTGGCTCGGTCTACATCGAATTCCTCGGATAGATAATCGATGGATTCACGAGCAGCCTCTTTCATGGCTTCATCTAAATCTTCATCCAAGCCGATTGGAATCCAGAAATCCTCCGTTTCTCCAAATGGCTGATCGAAGTTTGTATTATCTCCCGGGATCTCATTTTCACCATTTTTCAGAACACTAACCCGAAAGGTTCCTCGTAGTGATGCTTCCAATGCTGTAAGAGCTACTTCTCCGTCACCCTGAGCGAAGTGGGGATCTCCAGTGAAGAACATGCCTCCCTCTACTTCTACAGGAAGATACAACGTTGATCCTTCTCCCATTTCATTAATATCTATATTTCCTCCCGTGTGAGTTGGAGGTACCGAGTGCACATATTCTTCTGTATCGGTGGCCACTCCCATTACACCCATAAACGGATCAAGTGGAAATTGGATATCTTCACCTGGAATTTCTCCGTACCATTTCCCATCTCTTTCTTCAATGGGAGTAAACGTTGATACATTATTATAAAGTTCTGGATTTTCTTCACTAGCTCCTTCTTGTGGTCCTTCATTTTCAGGAAACTCTTCAGGCAATGCTCCTTTATAGTGGCGGTTTGAAATAACACCATATGGTACGCGAGGCTCCAAGGAAAGAACTTCAACCTTTAATACATCTCCAGGTTCTGCTCCTTCTATAGCTATGGGCCCTGTAACTACATGCGGCCCGTGATCCTCGAAATCATGGCCAATGTCCGAATTTGCGATTTCTTTTGCGTCTTCTAATACTTCGCCAGGTTCAACCCCGTGTTGACCAAAGTACTCTTCTGGATCTCTTCCTTGGTCTTCTAAGATACCTTCATGTGATACCGTATCAAAGGTAACGGTTTCCCCGGAGTCGATTTCCATAACAGGTTCGCTGTTCCGGTTGGGTAATTCTCCCCAGCTTATGTTCTCCTGTGAAGACGGCACATAATTATCGCCTTCTGCTTCCGATGGTTCTTCTAGAGGTTGGAGAGGAAATTCAAACTCTCCTTCCATTTCTGCAAAAGCTCCTGAAGGAAATGCAGAAACTGCGAGAACTGCTGCTACTGCAAGCTTAAACTTTTTCATATGTATTTTCCCCCTTACGATGTATGAACAATTTAAACCTTAACAACATATGTAAGGGGAGGAAACAAAGTCGACAGATTATCTTACACCCTTTTTTATTTTTCAATTGAAATGGGAGAATACTAGCTTTTAAGACAAATAATTGAATGAAGAAGCAAAGAAGGAAGTGCAAGAGGCGAAGTATCAGAGAAGGTCATACGCAATATTTCTTAAACGGACAAAGGGGATATGAACAAAAACCATCTAACTTAAAGTCAAGCGATAGGTAAAAATAACTTTCATTTGTGTAAAAAGGACTTTTCACTATATAAAAAATTCAAATTACCAATAATTGTATCGGCATTATTATTAAAATATATAGGAATATAGTAAAAAAGTAAGTCTTTTTTCTTGCGCCATAAGAGAGGGGGTTTTCTTTTTTTCATTTTTTTTCTACTCTATAAAGAGGGAATTCGACATTCCTCTCGAATTCTTAGATGGGAATTAAAAACAGCAAAAACAAAAGCAGGAGGCATTCAACATGGATTACAGAATTGAAAAAGATACGCTTGGAGAAATGAAAGTACCCGCGGATAAACATTGGGCGGCGCAAACACAGCGAAGCCTTGAGAACTTTAAAATTGGAAAAGAAGTAATGCCTATCGAAGTTGTTCATGCATTTGCGATTCTTAAGCGATCCGCAGCTCTTGCTAACAAACGGCTTAATAAAATAGAGCCAGAAAAAGCGGATGCTATTGCCAAGGCAGCTGATGAAGTATTAAGCGGAGAACTCGATGACCACTTCCCTCTTGTGGTTTGGCAGACAGGCAGCGGCACCCAGTCTAATATGAATATGAATGAAGTATTAGCACGTCGCGCAACAGAAATTTTAAAAGAAAAAGGAGAAGACCTCACCATCCACCCAAATGATGATGTCAACCGCTCCCAAAGCTCTAATGACACCTTCCCGACAGCTATGCACATTGCAGCCGTTGAAAAAGTAGAAAACGATGTCCTGCCGGCCATAGATATTCTAAAAAATACTTTGAAAGAAAAGCAGCAAGCATTTGAAGATGTTATTAAAATCGGACGCACTCACCTGCAGGATGCTACACCTCTTACACTCGGTCAGGAATTCAGCGGATGGAACCGCATGCTTGAAAAGAGCAGTGAGATGATTAAAGAAAGCATCGAACACGTAAAAGACCTCGCGATTGGCGGAACAGCTGTCGGCACTGGCATTAATGCACACCCTAAATTTGGGGAATATGTAGCAGAAGAAATCAGCACCGTTACGGAAAAATCCTTCCGTTCTGCACCGAACAAATTTCACTCGCTAACAAGTCACGATGAAATCAATTATGCTCATGGTGCATTAAAAGGCCTTGCAGCTGACTTAATGAAAATTGCAAATGACGTGCGCTGGCTTTCAAGCGGTCCCCGTTCCGGTCTTAGTGAAATCACCATTCCTGCAAATGAGCCGGGAAGCTCTATTATGCCAGGAAAAGTCAACCCTACTCAGTCCGAAGCGTTAACGATGGTCGCATCTCAAGTGATGGGAAATGACGCAACCATTGGATTTGCGGCCAGTCAGGGGAACTTTGAATTAAATGTATTTAAGCCGGTGATCATTTATAACTTCCTGCAATCTTCCTACTTACTGGCAGATGCCATGGTTTCCTTTAACGATAAATGTGCTGTCGGCATTGAACCAAATCATGAAAAAATCGAAGAGCATCTACGTAACTCTTTAATGCTGGTTACTGCGCTTAACCCACATATCGGGTATGAAAATGCAGCAAAAATTGCAAAATCAGCCCATGAAAAAGGCCAAACGCTTAAAGAAGCAGTGCTTGAAAGCGGCTTGTTAACCGAAGAGCAATTTGAAGAGATTGTTGATCCATCTAAAATGATTTCTCCCCAAGAATAAATGCCTATTAAACGACGAGATTCTGCTCATGTCAACATGACAGACTCATCAAAAAAGCTGACCGGGAACATAACCCGTGTCAGCTTTTTCATCAGTTGAACAGTGGTAGAACCCGGCGGCACACCAAGTTTTTAATACAAAATGGCTGCGCTATGCTTCGTCATATGTATAGCGCACTACATATTTGTTAGTTTTTAATTTACGAATTTCCACAAAGGGCCCAATCTCATATCCATTGTGCCAGTTTTCCTCTAGCTTTGCTTTCAAGCATCCGGCTTGAAATTTGGAGCGAAACGTTTGTTTCCAATAGATCCAGCGTGGTTTATATGCCATCGCACTAACTCCTACTCCTTTTAATATTTTCCTTACTATTTTATCCCATTTTCGCTGAAAAATCACGTTTTCTCAAATTTTAATAAGGGTATAAGGGATGGCCCTGCTTCATCCTTCACGTATCAACCCATCAAAAAAGGAGCCATCCCGTAGTGAACAGCTCCCTTTTCTGTTAAGCCGCAGCTTACCCGATTAATTCTTCATCTTCTCTCTTTCTAATTTGATCTTTTCTTTTGTTTTCTTCTTTGTCTCTCATTCTATGAGCCAGTCTCGCAGATGCGCTTGAAGCGATGCTTGCTACAAGATCATCTAAAAAGGTGTGAACTTGATCTTTATTTTCATCCAGTCGTTTGATGACTCCATGTTTTTCTTTATCTAAATATCCAAAAGTTGTCACCGCAATGCTTCCAAATCCAAACACAGAGCCAAGCGCTATCGTTTCATCCACGCCAAACAATCCTTCATCTGTGTCTACTAAAGATTGCAAAGGTTCAGACAACATATTTTTTTCTGCCAGTTTATCTAACTCAATTCCTACAAGAATGGCATGCTGGATTTCTCTTTTACAAAGAACCGCATCTGCACTTTCATAGCAATCTTCTTTTGTTAAATTAGGAGCATATTTGACTTGCATTTCATATACAATATCAGCTATATCTTTAACTTCAACGCCTCTGTTTTTTAATGCTTTTCGAGCAGCATCTTCGACTACATCACAAGGTACAGGTTTTTTCATGATAAAAGCCTCCTCTTATTTCCATTCTATCATATGCTTGGGATATTTGTTTCATTTCTGCATGTGATACAATAACGATTAGTTTGTTATTAATACATATATGTCAGAAGATACCTATTCGATATTACCGTAGAGAAAGGAAGTTAAACATCGTGAACGGTAAAATGACATCTTTATCCTTTCACAGTGACCTTTTAGAGCATACTTTTGATCTGCCTGTGTATTTGCCGCCTAATTATAATGCATTATATACGTACCATCTCGCTATTGCCCAGGACGGCAGAGATTATTTCCAGCTTGGGCGGATCGGTAGGAAAATGGAAGCTGCCATGAAGGAAGGAGCAAGAGACACTATTGTGGTGGGAATTCCCTACCCTTCTGTAGAAATGAGAAGAAAATGGTACCATCCAGAAAATAAAGCCCACTATACATATTTACAATTTTTAGTAAAAGAACTCCTGCCTTTTTTAGAAAAAACTTATTCGACCTGGAGTCTGGCTCATGGGAGAACATTAATGGGAGATTCATTAGGCGCCACCATTTCTTTACTGGCGGCACTTTATTACCCTCATTCTTTCTCAAGAGTGATGATGCATTCTCCGTACGTTGATAACAATGTGTTGCAATTAGTGATAGACAATCAAGAATGGAACAGTTTTGATATTTATCATATGATTGGAACCGAAGAAACAAAAGTAAAAACGACAAACGGAACGATAGAAGATTTTCTTACCCCAAACCGACAATTACATAATATTTTAAAAAAAGGAAAAGCTCGTTATTATTATCATGAATTTGAAGGAGGCCATTTTTGGAAATACTGGGAAAAAGATATTGCAAACGCCCTTCGATTTATGTTTGATATTCATACGTAACGGGAATAAACTTAAAAAATGTGTCTTCTTTTAAAAAAGCCACTGAGCCGAGGACTCGCCGCCAACAAACAGGTGCGTGCTCCGGTGGATACAATTAATCCATTAAAAGAGCCAAACGGAGGGGTAAGGGATGAAGTATGGTGTAGCTTTTTTTCCATCTAAACAATTACAGGATATCGCGAATTCTTATCGAAAACGCTATGATACTCATTACTCATGGATACCGCCGCATGTCACGTTAAAATCACCTTATGAGATAGAGGAAGGCGAGCTTGAAGCAGAAATCAAAAACATACGAAATATTTCTGCAAAGACACCTCCTTTTCCTCTAACGATTTATAAAGCCGATACCTTTCATCCGAAAGAAAATAAAATTTTTCTAAAAATCAAACCAAACGAAACGCTTCTTTCTTTATATGAATCATTAAATGAAGCGAACAAAGACCAAAAAGAAGAATTCACCCCCCACCTGACGATAGGCAGGGATTTAACCGATGATGAACACTTTGATGTTGTGGATCAATTAAAGATGAAAGATATTCATCATGAAGAAATTATTGACAGAATCCAGCTTTTATATCAGTTAGAAGATGGTTCTTGGACTGTATACGAAACGTTTCGTTTAGGAAAGGAAGTATAACTGTGGAAGTAAAAGAAGTTTCCTCCAAGCAGCAATTAGAGCTAAATGACGCTTTCAAAGTGAGATTTGAAGTATTTGTACAGGAACAAAATGTTCCAGAAGAAGAAGAGGTAGATGAATTTGAAGAAACAGCTTTGCACTTTGTAGCTTATGACCACGGCGATCCGATAGGAGCGGGACGCCTTCGCTATGTGGATGGATATGCAAAAGTGGAGCGCATATGTGTACTTGCCCAATACCGCCATACCGGGGCCGGGCGCTTAATCATGGAAGCCATCGAAGAAAAAGCAAAAAAAGATAACTTTCCTTCTATGAAATTAAATGCGCAAATCAGCGCTGCTGACTTTTACAAAAAGCTTGGATATCATGTCACATCTGGTGAATTTTTGGACGCCGGTATTCCCCACGTAGAGATGAAAAAAGCACTCCAAGCCGGATCTCAGTCTATTTAATCTATGATGCTCAGAGTACTTTCTCTTATCGCTTCGAGGAAGGCTGGATCTTAAAATAATAGTTTTCAGTGAAAAATTCAGCCTTTCCTTCATCCACTAAAGCTTTCATATATGCTAATGCTGCTGTTCGAAATATAACCATCCCTCCTATATTGGAAAGGGAAATATTTTTCTTGCGGAGAAATTTGGCTGTTAACCCTTCAACAGTTGAGCTCTTTTGCTCCATTAATACCATCTCAAGTTCGTATAATAATGATGAATGCCATTTTATGTTTTGTTGTACAGTTTCTTTAAACGCTGTCTCATATTCCCCATGTCCTGGCACGGCTCCCTCGGCCTCGATGGAAAGAAGATACTGAAGAGAGTGCTGAGCGGCCTTAACATCAATCATAAATGGTATAATGTGCTTTTCTAAATAAGACACCTCAAAGTAACTGTCTGCGGCAAAAAGGATGCCTTTCGTTAAAAAAGCTGCCTGCTCATAACTGTGTCCGGGCAAAGCACATACCCTTCCTTCTATTCCTGCTATTTTCAAAGGACCTTCTTTTACAACATGATCTACTTGAACGGGCGGCCCTTCTAGAAATTTATTTCTTAATTCAGACAGCGGTTCGACCCCTTGAAATAAATAAATGGGTTCGAGTCTCGGGTTTTCTAATACAGCACCTTCCAGTTGGGTCGCATGTACTGTAACTTCAGCGTTTTCTTTTAACCAGGCAGCTCCTCCAAAATGGTCTGTATGAGCATGAGTAATAAAAAGGTCTGTAACCGGAAGCCCGGCTTCCTTCAATAGCTTCCACGCCTTTTTAGCTGTTCCCTTATCAATGCCCGCGTCAATAAGAAGGCCTTTGTTTTCATGTTGGATATACCCCATGTTCACCGCATGATCGAGATAATAGATGTTTTCTTTTATATGTACCAGTTTCATATGGTAACCTCTCTTCTGTTTACCCATATTTTAAAGGAAAATAAAAATATATCCAAATATGAGAGAGTAAACCATGTTTTTATTACACAAAGAACCGCCTTCTGAAATTTAGAGCACGGTTTTATTATAAGTATGGGACACCTTTCAATGTTAGGCCTGTGCGTCGAACCGTCGCCCCTTTCCGTAAATTTTTTTCTCCATTTCTCTGCGTTTTCTCATAACATCCATTTCTTCTTCAAATCTATAAGCATTTCTTTCATCTTGATGGCTGATTTTCTGCCATGCTGCAGGTGAAATCGGCTGGATTTTACGAACAGCTGGCTCATTCTCTGCGAGGCGGCTTCCATAATTTACAGCCTGTTCATTTTTAGTCGGTGCAACGTACCCCATATTCTCACTCCCTTATTATTAAGAAAGTTGCGTGATTTTGACAAACCCCTATCAAGCTTCTGCTTTTCTATATTATGTATACCCTCTGGCCTCTGTTCTAATCCTGTTTTTATCTAAATAATGGCATACGCCCAATTCTTTATTTGTAGCGAATAATTAACACCTTTTTAGACGTTTGGATATATGATAGTAAAGAAAAGAAGCTAAAGGAGTGAAAGACATGGGTTGTAGAAAACACGACAGCGACGCTGGAAGCTGCGTATGCGATGCAGTAGTAGCGATTAAAGAGGCCCAGGAGGCAGTTGATGATAGAGCTGATTGCAGAAACAGCTGCTTTAACGATTTATTAAGCCCGACTGGAAACAACAATGGTTTAGATACGGTCCCATTTCTTCTTCAAAACAAAAAAGGTAATTATTTCTTTGCAACCGGGGCGCTCGGAAGGGACGACTGCTTCCAAACCGTCTTTTTCCGCGTAGAAAAAGTTGACGAAAAGAACTGCTGTGCAACATTGTCTTTATTGCGCCCGGATATTGACTTAGACTTCGATAAATGCTGCGTTGACCCTACTTCACTTTGCGAAGTTGATGAACTCGAACGCACAAGACACTGTATTGAAGTCGATCTTGACTGCTTCTGCGCTATTCAATGTCTGGATCCAAACTTAGTAGGCGATATTGATAAGCATCATAAATGCAAATAACATTTTATTGAAAAGGCAAAGGGAATAGATCTCCCTGTTCCCTCTGCCTTTTTCTTATAAACTAATTTATAAACTAACAATATACATGTCCGTAATATCTTTATCTTTAACAATAATTCTAGAAAAGTTTCTTCTATCCTGCATGACCACTTCCCCGTTTTCAGCATATAGAAGTTTTCCTTGTAAATGTTTGTCTTTGGTTTCACAAGCGATTACCGGCTGAATAAAGTGTGGGAGCGTTTCAATATATTGAAGCATTTCTTTGACATTTTTACTTGGCTCTTCCGTTTGTTCCTCGTCGTCTGCTTCTTCTATTTCTTCCTCTTTTTCTATTTCATTTTTTAATTCTTCTTCAAATTCATTTGATTCTTCAGATGATTGCTTTTCCTTTTTTTGTTTTGATTTCTGCTTGATTTTTTTATTCTTTTTTTCCTGCTTTGGATTCGATTTGCTGCCGATCTTTTTTCGAACGGATAACGTTTGTCCGCTTCCTGTAATATTTGAAAAAGAAGGCTGTTCAATATAATACAACGGCTCGGCCTGTTTAACCTTGTTTTTCTCCATTGTTTCATCCCTCCCGGCAAACACTGTTTAGCTCCTGTTGCATTATATGCGTATCGAACACTTTCATTCTCATTTATTTTTTGGCAACCTTTCCTTTCCCTTTGCATAATTATTGGATAAACTGCCTTGTTTGCCTAAAGGGAAGGAATAGGAGGGAAAAACATGCTCTGGTTTCTTTTTGGAGGAAATATATTACTGGTCATCACTCTTTATATGTTTTTAGCCGAGCGAAAAAATAAGTGGCGCCCCTCCTCCTTTATTATGAATGCAATCATGACGCCAGTGACTTTATTTGCTCTTTGTACAGGCTTTTTGTTTACGTATATGCATCCTGGTTTTCTCATTGAAACGAGTATAGCAGCAGCGGTACTCGGACTGAGCTGCGGACTTTTGTTTGGCAGCTTATTTGATTTTGATTCGGCTATGACCGGCGCATGTAATGGGTTAATGGCAGGGATTATGGCTCCAATGCTTGGCGAAATGGCAGGACGTGCACCTTTGTTTCTTGTATTTACGCAGCTTCTCTTTTATATATTATTATATTATTTTCGGTTTGGTGCTCGTCTGTCTTAACGATGATAAAGCATTTGCCTCCACGAGGGCCTATGAAAATACAGCTGTCTTTTTTATAAACTATAAAAAGGTTCCAGCCGGGACCAGAACCTTACCTCCACCAATTTTTTTGCTTCGTTTAGCAAACGTACGCAGAACCTACAATGATGAGCAAAATAAATAGAACGACGATGAGAGTGAAACTGTTGTAATAACCGGACATTTGCCTTCCTCCCTTTCTAAGGAAGATTGAGAAAATCCTTCTCACCATAGCTATATGCGTTTTACCCAGAATGGTTCCGCTCGATTCTTTAACGAAGTACGGTACCTAAAATGGAAACGTTTATCTTTATAGATACATGCACAGATTTTTCAAACTTCCATATACTGTTACAGGGTATACGCCATCCCCAGCAGCCTTCTGTTCAATATATTCCTCCTATTGTCATTATTCGGTATGTGAACCAGTGGACTGAAACATTTATCCCCGGTGACGGCCGAGTTATAGCATATGTCCTTGACTATAACCGCCGCACCGGCATGGTGTCTATGTTTATATACCAGCCGCCTTTCTACCGGCGTCAATACATACAAGTCTATCACGGTGATTTAGTGGGTATCAGTCCCTATTTCGGTCCTGCCCCCCCTCGTCCAGGTGGAGGACGCCCTCCCCGTCCGCTATATGGAGGTCCGGGTGGAGGTCCCGATCAAGGCGGGGGATTTTGGCCATGGCTGATCGGACAGTTCTTTTAAAGAACAAAAGCGCAAGCGCCCTGGTAAGCCTCGACAGGTAAATGTTCTCCAGGCAATAAAGGCGCTCTTACTTCCACAGGATGTGGTGACTTCTGCGTTGCACTTTCGTCGCCAAAAACGCCACGTCCTGTGGCATTGGCGACTTTAGCACGTCCTGTGCGTCGACGTGTGCGTCTTTTAACAGAAGGGTCCTAAAGGATGTTCGACTAAGAACGTCACGTCCTGTGACAACGTCGAACTGGCTTGCACAGGATGAGCTGACTTTTGCGTTGCGAACACGATGTTCGCGATTCTAGCAAAAGTTCCTTAAACCGTCTTGGGCCTCCGAGAGGCTGGGCGCTGAAGCTAGACGCGGATCAAACAATATGGAGATAGTTATCCACCTTGTAAAAACATAATTTCCTAAACAATTAAAAAACCCCAGATACAGGATCAACCTGGTATCTGGGGTTACTTCTTATTGAATTTCTACTACGTCTTTATCTTCTTTTGTGACTGCTTGATTTTTCTTCACTTTCACAGACTGATCTTCAGAAAGGCTGGTAAATACTACCGGAGTAATTGTAGATTTAGCTTTTTCTTCAATCAGTATAAGGTCTGCTTTCACTAAAAGCTGTCCTTTTTGAATATTTTCTCCTTCTTCTACAAAGACCTCAAAGCCTTCTCCTTGCATATTAACTGTATCAATTCCAATGTGAAGCAAAATTTCAAGGCCATCTTTCGTTTTAATTCCAACCGCATGCTTTGTTGGGAACACGTTATTAATGACCCCGTCCACCGGTGAAACAAATTCACCGTCTGAAGGCTTAATAGCAAAGCCATCGCCCATCATTTTTCCTGCAAACACATCGTCTGGTACCTCTTCAATCGAAAGTATTTCCCCGTTTGCCGGACTGCCAATAGAAACGGTGCCGCCTGTTTCTGGTTTAATGGCTGGCTCTGCTTCTTTTTTCGGATCAAATTCAGGCTCTTTATTTAACGGTTCAGAAGGGGCTCGTCCTTCAATAATATCCTGCATTTGAGATTTTAGCGCATCAGACTGCGGTCCGAAAATGGCCTGTACGTTATTGCCGACTTCCATGACTCCTGAAGCACCAAGCTGCTTTAATCGGTCTTTGTCGACTTCATTTTTGTCATTAACCGTAATTCGAAGTCTTGTAATACAAGCATCAAGATTTTTCAAATTTTCTTTTCCGCCGAATGCTTCTAAAATGTTATATGGTAAGTCGCTGCTGCCGCTCTCAGAAGTTGTATCAGCCTGTACTTCAGCTGTTTCTTCGCGCCCTGGCGTCATAAGATTAAATTTCGTAATCGCAAAGCGGAAGCCAAAATAATAGATAACAGAGAAACACAATCCTACAGGAATGACAAGCCACCAAGCTGTAGCATTTGGGATAATACCAAACAAGAAGTAGTCAATAACCCCGCCGGAGAACGTCATCCCAATTTTTACATCGAGCAGATGCATGACCATAAAGGATAACCCGGCAAAAATGGTATGAATCGCAAACAATAATGGTGCTACAAATAAGAAACTAAATTCGATTGGCTCTGTGATACCGGTAAGAAAAGACGTCAATGCAGCAGACCCCATAATACCAGCTACATATTTTTTGTTTTCCGGTTTAGCACAGTGATAAATAGCCAGTGCTGCAGCAGGAAGACCAAACATCATAAATGGGAATTTCCCTGTCATAAAGGTTCCTGCTGTGAACTCTTCTACTCCGTCACGGTATTGCGCAAAAAAGATCTGTTGGTCCCCTGTTACAGTCTGCCCAGCTGCATTTACATAAGATCCAAATTCATACCAAAATGGATTATAAAATACGTGATGCAGACCGAATGGAATAAGAGCTCTTTCAATAACACCAAATACAAAAGCAGATATGGTCGTGTTCGCTTCGGTCACTAGATAAGACATTCCATTTAATAATTCCTGCACAGGCGGCCACACGACGGTAAGGAAGGCACCGATAATTAATCCGCCAAAAGCAGTCGCAATCGGAACAAAACGCTTGCCGGCAAAAAATCCTAAGTATTGCGGAAGTTCGATATTGTAATAACGATTAAACATAAATGCACCAAGTGCACCGGCTATAATACCTCCGAATACCCCGGTTTGTAAGGTAGGTATTCCGAGCATTTCGGCATAAGCCGGATTATCTTCAATCATTTCCCCATTTATTCCAACAACAACTCCCATGGTGACATTAATAATAAAATAGCCGATAAGTGCTGCAAGCCCTGCTACCCCGTCACCATTAGCAAGCCCAAGGGCCACACCAATTGCAAAGATGACAGGCAGGTTGTCAAAAACAATGCCCCCGGCTTCGGACATTAATTCAGATATTAGCTGAGCCGGAGCTGAATCTAAAAACGGCAGAATATTAATCATATTGTCTTCTTGCATCGCAGTACCGATGGCAAGCAGTAAACCAGCTGCCGGGAGCAAAGCGACAGGAAGCATCAATGCTCTGCCGATGCGCTGAAGCACACCAAATGCCTTTTTAAACATTTTTCTTTTCCTCCTTTAATTTTAGCAAGTTGATGCAAAGCACTATGGTTTAATGAAACTCCTAAAAAGAATGAAACCATCCATGTTAATACTTACTGTTCGTTAGTTGTTGTTTTACTAACAGTAAAAATTAAAAAAGGCATGAGAGAAAAGGGTTCGCCGAAAAAGAGACAAAACGTGATTTGGATACACGTGTCCCGTTTTTCAGAGAACCAATCTTTTTCTCTCATGCCTGTATGACCAGTAACACGGAATGTGATTGGTTAAGCTTCATGTATGATTTTGTCTTGAAAGCCTTTGCAAGTGGAGTGTTAAATAGACCGCTTCACTTTCTGGAACCGGCTTTCGTAGTGCTTGCTGCATCATCTTAATTAATTTCCATGACAAATTGTAGCACAACGGATATTCTTTTTTCAACACATTTTTTAATGATTCCGGTTCATCTGTATAATTGTCGTTTTGAATTCTTTCTATAGCCTGATGTAAATGCCTCAGCAGCCGCTGGTGATCAAGCTCTTTAGGGTTCATTGACACATTTAACGTATCTTCTATTCGTTTAACAAGGTCTGAAACCAGCTTGGTATGGGCATTTACTTCTGTTAGTGAACGCCTTGTGAGAGCACTGTGGATATGGAGAGCGACAAAACCAACCTCTCCTTCGGGCATCACGGTACCTGTACATTCTTCTACATGCAAAAGCAGCTCTCTTGCTGCTTGAAATTCCTCCGGATAAGCAAGCTCTGTTTCGGCCAGAAACGGATTGCGTACTTCAAGACCTTGTTTCTGGCGGTGAACGGCATAATATAAATGATCTGTTAATGCCACGTGTATATGTTCATGAAGGGTGACGTTAAAACGGTTTTCGAGCATAGCCATACATTCATTCATGCATCCGATAAACGCTTCATCCACTTCGATAAGCAGCTGCTTGTACTGCTCTTGTTCCCCCTGGTCTTTTAATACGAAAAATTTCTCCGCTCCGCTCTCCTCTACAACATCTCCAGTTTTCTTGCCAAAGCCTAGTCCTTTACCGGTAAGGACGACTTCTTCATAGTCAGGATGTTCCGCAATGATGACGTTGTTATTCAAAATTTTTTTAACCTTCATACTCCAACCCCATCTTCCTAATAGCTTCGGTCTATAATCATACCGAAACAAACGCTTTACCGTCAACCTGGATTCTTTGCTCAATGCTTATCAACATCAATAACTGCAATAGTTCGGAAAAGGTGAATGTGGCCACAGACATTGGGTCGTTATTACTATAATTGCTTGTGAAATTGGGTTCTTGCGAACATGGAATCCGTTTTTTTGCTGCTGAAACCTTCCAGCGACACTGGTTTAAAATAATGAACGGAACGAGTGTCCATGTGACTCAAATAACAAATAAAAAAAAGGCCGGCCCCAACAAATGGAGACAGCCCATGTTCCTATCTAGTTAAGCATGCCGATTGTGTTGTAGCCGCCGTCGACATGAATGAGCTCTCCTGTAATCCCTCTAGACAAATCACTCATTAAAAAGAGAGCTGTGTCACCGACTTCTTCTTGAGAAGTAGGGCGGCGCAGCGGTGCTTTTTCTTCCATTTCCTTTAATACGTCGTTAAATCCGCCGATACCTTTTGCCGCAAGAGTCCGGATCGGGCCAGCTGAAATGGCGTTAACACGGATGTTATCTTTTCCGAGGTCATTTGCAAGATAGCGCACGCTTGCGTCAAGAGAAGCTTTTGCTACTCCCATGACGTTGTAGTTTTTCACTACTTTTTCTCCGCCAAGATATGTCATCGTCACAATCGAGCCGCCTTCGTTCATCAGATCAAGTTCCCGCACAACTTTCGCAACGGCTGTAAGAGAATAAGCACTGATATTATGCGCGAGCAAGAAGCCTTCTCTTGTGGTGTTTAAATAATCTCCGTCTAATTCCTCTTTGTTAGCAAACGCAATACAGTGGGCAAGCCCGTGAATAACGCCGACTTCCTCTTTAATCTGCTGAAATGACTTTTTAATTTCCTCATCATCGGAAATGTCACAAGGCAAAATCACAGAATCATCGCGGTCAAGCGTATCTGCAAGCTGTCTTACGTTTTTTTCGAGACGTTCTCCTGCATATGTAAACACTAATCTGGCTCCAGCCTTTGCCAGGCTTTGTGCTATTCCCCATGCAATGCTTCTCTTGTTGGCCACCCCCATAACGACGTATGTGCGCCCTTCTAAAGACAGGTTCATTATGAATCGCTCCTTTTTTATAAAGAATTTCTTTTCTTCAATAGTTGATCTTATCACCTGGTAACAAGCACATTATATCATTCTTTTCTGCTGCTTCCCAACATAGATACGAAACTTCAGGTTTAAAGTTTCTCAGCAGAGAGAAAGTAGGAATACAGAACTACCAGTTTACATTAGGATTTTCTTATAACATTTGTTATTATTTTTACTATAATACATTCAGTTAATTATTGGAAGGAGAACAGAATATGGCCGCATACGACTTTATTGGAGATATACATGGCTGTTTTGATGAATTGATTACGTTGTTGAAGCAGATAGGCTATCAATCAAAGGGTTCCATTTACGTGCATCCTTCTGGACGCCAGCCTGTTTTTATTGGAGATTTAACAGACAGAGGGCCAAATTCTGTCGCCTCCATCCAATTAATTACTGACATGGTTCAAAAGGGAGCTGCTTATTACGTTCCCGGAAATCATTGTGACAAATTGTATCGTTATTTTCTTGGAAGAAACGTTATGATTAAGCACGGATTAGAAACAACCGTGGCGGAACTAGAAGCACTTTCGAAACGAGAATGCAAATTCATTCGTAAAGCCTTTATGAGTTTGTATGAAAATGCTCCTCTTTACCAGCGGCTTGACGATGACCAGGTTGTCGCCGCTCATGCCGGAATCCGGGAAGACATGATAGGAAAAGAAAATAAATCTGTAAAAGCGTTTGTATTATACGGAGACATAACTGGTGAAAAAAATCCGGACGGCACTCCGGTTAGACGGGACTGGTCTGCCTCCTATTCAGGAAAACGGCTGATTGTTTATGGCCATACTCCTGTCCTGGAACCTCGCATCGTTGGAAACACGATTAATATCGATACAGGATGCGTGTTTGGCGGGAAATTAACCGCCCTGCACTATCCGGAAATGTCCTTCAGCCATACTTCTTCTACGATGCCGTTTGTACCGGAAAAATTCCGTTCATTTGAGGAGACACCGATTCGAAAAAGCAGGTGAATAACATGAACCGTGCCGCCGTTTTACTTATTACCTTTGTAAGCTCTTTGTCATTTTTAATCGGATGCCAGGGCGACGCCAATATAAATCTCGATCAGGAAAAGAGCTATATTCTCGTAGACAATAATCGGAGCATGCTGACGATTTATGCAATGCTCCGAAATGATGGGGATCGTTCCTCTGATGAGTTGTATGCCGACTTCACTATAAAAGATCAGCTTGCTGAACGATTGGGTTCTGACAAAATTTTATATAAAACGGATAACCAAGGTGTTCCAGAACGTTTTTCTATTGAAGAGGGCAGAGGCTTTTTTATAAGTGAAAGTTTTTCCATCGAAGAGGATTTACAGGATGTGGATGTAGAAGAGTCTATCGTTATCAATGTTTATGATGAAGAGGAAGAAAAAATCCTTGAAGATACGATGGAAAATATAAAAAAAGAATAATTTCCAGATATATAAAGGAAGGGTATCTCTATAACAGTAGCGCTTTTAAAAGCCCCTTCCTATTTATAACGTCAACTCATCCTCGATAAGCCTTCTCATGTCTTCTGGAAGATCTGCAGTAATAGTATGCCAGCTTTCAAAAACAGGATGGCAAAATTGAAGCTTTGCGGCATGCAGTGCTTGTCTTTGTATCAGCTCACTTCGGTTACCATACAAACTGTCTCCTATTAAAGGATGACCAGCAAAAGCGGTGTGCACACGAATTTGGTGGGTTCTTCCCGTATATAAAGTAAATCTTGTAACATCATGGCCACAGACAGTTTTTTCTACTTTGTAACCTGTTTTGGCTTGTTTTCCAGCGGGGTGGACCTGGTGTTCGATGATACTATCTGGCTTTCTGGCAATCGGGCGATTGATTATTCCTTCTGGCTGCTCCCACCTTCCATTCACAATTCCGATATAATATTTCTTTCCTATTCCTTTTTGAAAAAAATCAGCCAGTCTTTGATGAGCATAAGTATGCTTTGCAATCGCAACAATACCGCTTGTTTGTCTGTCTAATCTAGAAACAGCATGAAAGGAAGAGGGCAGGTTCTGGTTTACGTAATACTGCAGCACCGCTCCTGCGAGGGATTCTTTTTCCTCTCCTCTGCCAGGCATGGTAGGAAGATGAGGAGGTTTATTTATTATCAGGACATGTTCGTCTTCAAACAAAATCTCTAAAGGAAGCGAACAAAGAGGAATAGAAGACGGCAAGGGGGCCGCAGGAAGAGAAATGTGCAATACTTCTCCTCCTTGAAGCATATGGCGGACCGTCACCGGCCGTCCGTCACAAAGAATGCTTCCGTTCATTTTCGCAGACTTTAAGGTCGTTAAGGACATTCCTTTTTGATCCCGTAAGTATTCTTTTACAGAGATGCTTTTCTTTAACACAGGAACGTTCCATTGAAGCCAATGATTCTGCTTCATTTTTATTCACCAATAAATGACTCTTTGACCCTTTTCCAAAATGTAAAAGGCCTGAATCGAGCAAATCTTACTTTTTCTTCTGCTACCCGGCACTGAATCGATTTTACCGACTGATCAATCATTGATTTATGGTCAATCGTTATTTGCATTTCCACGTCATTCAAAGGTTTAAGAAGACAGGTGTGATGCTGAGGCAATATGAGCGGTGACCCAACGGTACGGTACACGCGATTGTTAATAGAAGCCATTTCTGAAAGCTGCATCGATGCTAAAGAAGGATGCAGAATAGCTCCTCCGAGCGCTTTATTATAAGCGGTACTTCCTGAAGGGGTGGAGATGCAAAGACCGTCTCCTCGGAATGTTTCAAATTTCTCCCCTTTAATATCAACATTACATACCAAAGATCCTTCCATCGTTTTTACGGTACACTCATTCAGAGCCAAGTAACGATCGGACTGTGGACCGTTGTGATGGCGCACAACGACTTCCAGAAGCGGGTATTCCACCACTTGAAATGGTGTTTTGGCAATGTGGATCACCAATTTTTCTACCTCTTCCGGCTTCCAGTCTGCATAGAACCCTAAATGTCCGGTGTGTATGCCGACAAAGCTTGTTTCATCAAGGCGTTCGTGAAAGTGGTGAAAAGCGTGCAAGAGGGTGCCATCCCCTCCTACCGTAATAACAATATCCGGTGTTTCATCGTTTAGTTTTAAACCGAATTCCTGCAGATAATCGATAATTTTTTTACGTAAAGCGTTAGATGTATCGTCCCCTCGCGAAGTCACGCTAAAGTGCATTCAAAACGCCTCCTTTCCTTCCTGTCCATTATTTCGAGCGGCTTTCTTCTCGGTTTTTAATAAGTATTTGCTGCGCTTCCCGAACTTCCCCTTTTATTTTCGACATTTCTTCGTCGAGCTTAAATGCTGCTTCCGCTGCACTTTGCAGACGCTCTTTTATATCGGTTGGTATTTCACCACTGTATTTATAATTTAAAGAGTGTTCAATTGTGGCCCAAAAATTCATCGCCATCGTCCGGACCTGCACTTCAACAAGGACTTCTTTTTTTCCATCGATGGTATGTACGGGATATTCAATGACCATGTGATACGAACGATAGCCGCTTTCTTTTTTCTTTTTTATATAATCTCTTTCTTCCATAACATGAAAGTCGGTACGAGAACGAATGAGATCGACAATCGTATCAATATCATTAACAAACTGACAGACAAGCCTTACTCCGGCAATATCCTGCATATCTCTTGAGAGCCGGTCCAGCGGAATACTTTTTCGCTGAGCTTTTTCTAATATGCTGGTTACAGGCTTTACTCTTCCTGTAACAAATTCAATGGGTGTGTGTTTGGATGACCGTTGATACTGCTCGCGGAGTCCCTTTAATTTTACTTTCAGCTCTTCTACCGCCTGTTTATAAGGTGACAAAAACGTGTCCCAGTTACTCATTACAAGCCACCACCTGTTATTATTGTACAAAGCCATGCTGCCTCTAAGCGCTGGGATTTTTATCCCGTATGACGCTTAAAAAGAAAGGTGAAGACGTTCGATTTCTTAAGCTTTTACATCAAATGCTTCTTCTACTGCCTCCACCATAGCAGAGCCGTAATTTCCGTTCCCAGGTATGTTATCGAGTAAGTATTCCATTTCCGAGTGGAAATGTTCTAATTTGATTAAAGACGGACCGCTCGCACTTACTTCCCACCCTTTTTCATATGCTTTTTTTAATTCAGGCCATACTTGCTTTGGCAGGCGCAGCTGGACAAATGCCTCATCTGAATCCAGGACATACACAAAGGTTAATGCATCAGAGTCCGCTAACATGCGCATGCCATCCTTTAATTTATTCCATTCCTTTTCCGGCCATTCTTCAATTGGAATTAATAATAACTGATTCCCTTCTGTTTTTGTTTCCGTTACCGTTAATACATGTTCCATGGTTACACCTCTTTTTTCCTGCTTACTCCAGATTCCATTTTACCATAACTTGCTTTTAATAGCGGGTTGTATTCTCAGCCTAAACGAATTCCAAACGATATGGTATCATACAATCACAACCTGCGTCTTTGATTTTGCTAAACTAGTGAGAAAGGAAGAAGTTTATGGCCCAGGAAAAAGAAATAGAGAAAAAAAATCTGCTGACAGAAAAGGAATTTCAAACGCTTTGCAAGGCATTCTCCCTTAATGATGAAGATTTTTTATGGCAGGCAAATACATACTTTGATACATCTGGTTATAAATTGAGAGATAAAGGGGCAGCGCTTCGGATCCGCCAAAAAAAGAACCAGTATGAACTTACGTTAAAACAGCCGTCAACTCCTGGTTTGTTAGAAACAAACCAGGAGTTGACGGAAAAAGATGCCGAGGAAGCTATTCGTTCAGCCCGGATCCCTGCTGGTGAAGTAAAGGATCAGCTTAAAACGTCTGTACAAATTTCTGGTAATAACGTGCAGCCGCTGGGAACGCTGAAAACCAGACGAGCCCATGCTCCTTATAAATCGGGAATCTTGTTTTTAGATCATAGCGTTTACCTGGATACAGAAGATTATGAAATAGAAATAGAAGGTCCTTCTTCTGCTGAAGTAGAAGAATGGCTCGATGAGGTGTTACAGAAATACGATATTCCTTATCGAACAACCCCCAATAAAATAAAACGATTTTTCACAAGAAAAGAAGAAATGAATTAAATAAAGGGCAGAAAGTAGATTGCCGGCACGTACATTTTTTGGTATATTTTTCATATACGAACAGCTACATCACCTGGTCCGCTTTTAAATGCTAGGATTGGGTCGATCTCAACATTAACAAACTTCTACGAGGTGACAAGGTTGGCAATTTCTCCTTTGCTGCAGCTGCTAAGTCCAATGACAAATCATTCGTCGTTTTCTAGTATACACCCTTCATCCTTCGTTTCTGCTTTTCAGTCTTTTCTGGATGAAGAGATAAGCACTTCTGATTTAGGTTCAGAAGGGGCAGAAAGAAACACATCATCTTCCTTATTTCTATCTCCGGAAGCGGCTTCTCCATATTTTCAGAGAAAAAATGCTGGCTCCGTTTCGACAAGCGATCGTGCGATAAATCAAAAAAACGTACATTCTAACCAAATGTTCAGTGGCAAAACGAACGATTTTACTTCATTAATAGAATCTGCAGCCAATAAATACGGAGTAGATCCTAACTTGGTTCACGCTGTAATTCAACAAGAATCGGAGTTTAATCCAAATGCCAAAAGCCATGCTGGTGCAATGGGCCTGATGCAGCTTATGCCGGGAACAGCCCGTTATTTAGACGTGGACGACCCGTATGATCCTTCGCAAAACATTGAAGGCGGTACACGCTATCTCAAAGATATGCTTGACCGGTTTAATGGAGATACCTCCCTTGCCCTGGCCGCATATAATGCAGGCCCTGGCAATGTAGAACGTTACAACGGCATCCCTCCGTTCAAAGAAACACAAAACTATGTACCGAAAGTGATGAATAATTATCACTCTCTCGTATAATAAGAGCTGTCCTTCTAGGGCGGCTTTTTTTCGTGTGGGGAGATCCTCTGCGACAGGCCCTGTTTCTGATCATTTTACAATAATGGGGCCGCTGGCAGCTGTTATGGACCCTCGTTCCGTTGTTACCTTCTGTAACGCTGTGTTCCGTATATTTTGAAGCTAATAGCGCGGAACCTCAGTCCTCAAACACAGGTACACGGAAGAAAATCATGCAAATAATGGATCCTGGCTCCATACCTTAAATACTTTTTTGTTTTTTATTACGCTGAAGAAAAAAGAAAAAGAGAAAGAGAAAAGAACGAATACCAATCTTCCTTCATTTTAACTAAATATGGAAAACCAAATCATTTGCTGTTCTAAAACAGCGTTGCTACAATAAAAGATAAGCTGAACGCTTCACTATTTAGTTAAGAAAAGCGCAAGCACCCATGTTTTAAATGACGTTCGGCTAAAATTGAACTTCTACTAAATTCGCACACTTTGCCGCACAGAACGCGCTAATGTCGCCAACCCCACAGGATGTGGCGTTTTTGGCGACGAAAGTGAAACGTAGAAATCACCACTCCTGTGAAAATACGTCCCTGTGACGACGCCGAACTGGCTTGCCCTGGATAGGTTTACTTCTCCCGTTGTGATCAGGACGTTCATGTTTTTAGCAGAAGTTCCTATTAACTTGGGCCTCCGATAGGCTGGGTGCTGAAGCTAGACATCAAAGCGCAAAATTATATAGTTTCTTACCTTTATTCAGTTATATACTAAGGACTTCTTGGATGTATAATCCTTTTTTCTTGCATTTCTCTTGTTTAGCCGTTATCTTAAATCAAGTGTTTCCAAGAACAGTAACATAGGAAGAACGTGCAAAGAGAGGAGCACGAAGACATGGATGAACTAAAAGTACCTTTTGATGAGGTCGGCGGACATGAGATGATTGACCGACTCGTTGATGCATTTTATACAAATGTGAAAAACCACCCGGATCTTTATCCTATATTTCCGGATGACTTAACAGAAACAGCAAGAAAACAAAAACAGTTCCTTACTCAGTTTTTAGGCGGCCCTGCGCTGTATACAGAAGAACATGGCCACCCGCGATTACGAGCGAGACATCTTCCTTTTCCGATCACACCAACGAGAGCAAAAGCCTGGCTGCTTTGTATGGAACAGGCGATGGATGAAGTCGGACTGGAAGGACCGCCGCGGGAAGATTTTTTTCAGCGTTTAACATTTACAGCTCAGCATATGGTTAATACACCAGAAGAATAACTAGAAAGGAGTCTGGACCATTGATGAAGGAAGATAAACAGCTACATTGCGATGAGCAGCTGGGAATCTGCGGCCTTTCTCCTGAGGATGATACGACTAACCTGCATAACAAAAAAAAGCTCGAATTATATATATTTACGGATCCACTTTGCCCGGAATGCTGGGCTTTTGAACCAACGTTAAAGAAGCTGATGATTGAATACGGCCATTATTTTTCACTGCGCTTTTTTGTCGCAGCCGATATTGATACCTGGAACAAAACCGAAGCACGTCAGGTAAAAGAACAAAAAAGTTTAGCTGATTTGTACGAAGCTACAGCCAGTAGAACAGGCATGTCATGTGACGGAGATATCTGGCTGGAAAATCCTATTGAGTCGGCCTATGCTCCTTCCATTGCTATGAAAGCTGCAGAAATGCAAGGTCGTCAGCTTGCCAGTGTATTTTTCCGCCGGCTTCGGGAAATGTTATTTATTCATAAAAAAAATATAGCAGATGAAAAGATATTGATGGACTGTGCTCGTGATGTTGGATTGGATATGGAAGAGTTCCAAAAAGATATTCATTCTCATTGTGCTGTCAAAGCTCTTCAATGTGACATGAAAACCACGAAAGAAATGGAAGTGGACCGCGCACCGACTTTTGTATTTTTTAACGATTGTGTAGAAGACGGCGGTCTTAAAATTTCGGGCCTTTATCCATATGAAGTGTATATAGAGATTTTAAAAGAAATGCTTGGAGAAACGCCTGCTCCATCAAAAAAGATGGATCTTGAAAGCTTTCTGATACGATACGAATTTGTAGCAACAAAAGAAGTTGCCGTTGTCTATGACTGGAGTGAGCGTGAAGCAAATGCTCAGTTGAAAAAATTAGTGCTGCAGCGCAAAATAGAACGTGTCCCCGTTAAATATGGCACCTTTTGGCGCTATATTGGAGATTAAATACGAATACCCTTGTCCCTCCCCTAATAAACATGGTTAGTATAGCAGCCATCGTTTTAGCAGAGGAGGGTATTTATTTTGAAAAAAATAATTACAGGTATCCTATGTATTATTATCAGCTTTTGTCTATTTGTGTTAGGACTATTGAAATTTCTGCCTGTATTTATCGGCAGTTTGCTGTTGTTTTTATCTACGTTTTTCACCGTCCTTTTTTTCAGCGAAAGACGGCGGTTTAAAGGGTTTCATTTATAGAGATCTTCAAAATAAAGAAAAGCCCGATTTGCGAACGAAATGTCCGCAAATCGGGCTTTTTTCTATTGCTCTAACAATTGTTCCATTTCTTCCAACGTTTGTTCAAACAACTTCATTGCTTCTTCAACCGGCGCAGAAGAGGTCATATCCACGCCTGCTTTTTTCAGCACTTCAATCGGATAATCAGAGCTTCCGGACTTAAGAAATTCCAAGTAGCGCTCGACAGCAGGCTCTCCTTCTTCGAGAATCTGTCTGGACAGGGCTGCGGCTGCACTATAGCCGGTCGCATATTGATACACATAAAAATTCATATAAAAATGTGGAATTCGCGACCATTCGAGCGAAATATCATCGTCTACGGTCATATCCTCTCCAAAATATTTTTCATTGAGGGCATAATATTCTTTTTCTAACAAGTCAGGGGTAAGTGCTTCTCCGACTTCCGCTTTTTCATGAATCAACTGCTCAAATTCAGCAAACATCGTTTGACGGAATACCGTGCCCCGGAAACCTTCGAGAAAGTGATTTAACAAATACATTTTCTTTTTCTTATCCTCGGTCGTTTTTAACAAATAATCATTAAGCAGTGCTTCATTCACTGTCGAAGCTACTTCTGCTACAAAAATCGTGTAATCGGAATAGGTAAACGGCTGATGCTTTCGGCTGAAATAGCTGTGCATCGAATGACCGAGCTCATGAGCGAGCGTAAACATATTGTTCACATTATCCTGCCAGTTCATTAAGATATAAGGCATGGTCCCGTATGCTCCGGAAGAGTAGGCACCACTTCTTTTCCCTTCGTTTTCATACACATCAATCCAGCGGCTTTTATATCCCTCTTCTACTGTCTTAACATACTCTTCTCCAAGAGGCTCTATCCCCTTAAGAACCATTTGCTGTGCTTCGTCATAGTTTATTTTCATATCTACGTCTTTTACAAGCGGCGTATATAAATCATAGTTGTGGATTTCATCGAGCTCCAGCACTTGCTTTCGCAGGCGAACATATCGATGCAGCAGATGGAGGTGATCATTAACTGTGTCTACCAGCTGGTCATAAACGATTTCGGGTATGTGATTTTTACTGAGTGCTGCCTGCCGGGCTGTATCATATTTTCGTACATTCGCATTAAACAAGTTCTTTTTTACCTGCCCGCTAAGCGTACTGGCAAACGTATTCCGAAACTTTTTATAAGTGCCGTATACAGCTTCAAAAGCATCTTTGCGTACGCGCCGGTCATCACTTTCAAAAAAACGCAGAATTCTGCCGTGGGTGACTTGCACCTCTTCCCCGTTCTCATTTTTAATGGTTGGAAATTTAATATCAGCATTGTTCAGCATTCCAAAGGTGCTGCCAGGATTGGCTGTAACTTCTGAGACCTGGGCTAGTATTGACTCTTCTGATTCGTTTAAAATGTGAGGTCGCTGTTCATTTATTTCATTTAAAGCATGCTGATACAGTTTTAAATCATTATGTTCTTTTAAAAATTGATCCAGCTTCTCTTCTGGTATCGATAATATTTCAGGGACGATAAAGGCCATTTTCTGTCCTAGTTTGGCCGCAAGGCCCGATGCTCTGTCTTCAAGCCCCTGGTAAAACGAATTTCCTGTATCCTGATCATAGCGCATATGCGCATAAGTAAATAAACGTCCAAACCGTTCCGCAATTTCATCCTGCTTCTTCAGAGCCTGATAAAGAGTATCTGCTGACTCTCCCAGCTTGCCTTTAAATGAGGTAAGAGATGGGAGCAAATCTTTTACTTCTTTAAATTCTTTTTCCCACTCTTCATCGGTTGCAAAAATATCTTCTAAATCCCATGTCCATTCCTTTGACACTTCTTCTCTTTTTGGCAATTGCTTGGTTGCCTGATCACTCATGGAAACACCTCCAATTGTTACTGCCAATTTTACCGAATAACCCCAGTAAACACCAATAATTAATCTAATGTTCCTTTGTAAAATATGTTGCTGCTCCACTTTTTATCCATGTGAAACGCATCTTCTAATGAAAGAGGCAGGATTATATTATTTATTTTTTTCCACCCGCTCCCAGTATTAGTTAAAATCCCTATATGTTTAAGCAGTTCTAAATAAAAATATACAGCTTTTTCGATTGGAGAAGAAAGGAAAGGCAAATCCCGAATCATAAAAGTATTATCGTACAGAAGCGGCTCAAGCGCTTCGATCACCATCCGAAGAGAAAAACGCTGATAAAGAGGGAGTTTAGGGAGAAAACAAAGCAATAACCAGCTTTGCCAAATATAAGGCGGCGTCCGGAATATTTCCATGCTTAAAATCGGCCAGCCTGCTTCAGCAGGAAAAAATGGAAGGTCCGATCGATATCCGGCAAATACTTGCCTTATATATGTTTTATCCGGCTTTCCTCTCCATTGGCTGGAAGAAAAGCGCCACGTTTTCTTTTGATGCAGCCAATCAGAATTCCATACAACTGGACCATTTACTGTAGGTGGGAGGTTTACGATATGTTCAACAGGTGAATCAAACACAGGCAGGGAATATACATCAGCATAAAGGAAAGATGCTGAGGGCATTGCACGAGGAAATAAATAATAAAAAGAAGCCGCAGCAGGACATAAGTAAATCAAAGCATGACGGGAATCGATATTACGCTCACGCAGCCCTGTCCATTCAAAGGATTGCACAGAAAATCGGCCTTTTCCTTTTTGGCGTAAACGTTGAAGAGAATAAATCCAAATAGGCATAACTTCGATGGATAAATAATCACTGCTGCGCTGGAGGGCTTCTTCTGTAGAAATAGATGAACATTGAAATTCGAGAGCAAAGGTTTGGGTTTTCCAGGTAAACAATAAATCAGCTTTACGGTTGATGGAGGGGAGAAAGGCTTCAAGGATTGGAGAAAAGCCTTTGGTTGTTAACCATTCATAAAGGACTGATTTTCCATGGAGATGCTCTTCGGTTTCCGGCTCTGATTGAGAGAAACAATTGGTTTTGTTTTGATGAGCAAAATGCCAGCGGCGGATGGTTCCTTTTTTTAATACTACACGCTCTGAACAAGCCGGACAGAAAAAGGGGGATTTATCATCTACGAGGAATGGATCATGAGGGCGGCTTAGCAGTGATATGATTTGACCGCTTTTTGTTATTGCTGTAAACATGTCAGCCTCCTTTCATACAATATATTCTGCATGTTTTTCTCCCTTCCTCTTTTTTGCATTAGAAAAACTCGGCTTATCGCGTTTTAAAGGAACCGCCTAAGTTAAAGGAACTTCTGCCTGTAGTTTTGCTTATATGGTTTACCAATAAAAATTTTACTTTCCTAACAGTACAGAATACAAAAAACCAGCCCCATCACGGAGCCGGCCGCTTGTTTTTTATATTAGGAAAAATTTTCTCGCAGGGTCTGCAGCCCATTAGATGATACGACTGATTTACCATACTCACGAATACGGAAGATTGATACATCTGATTCTTCTCCATATTCTAGCACGTGACTAACCATATCATCTTGCTCATCTTCGGTGTAGTGATTATCAAACATCAAGTAGAGGTAATAATTCCCCTCAAAATGATAAACTTCATTTTGAACATTGTCTGCATAAAACGCTTTGCTCAGAGCAAGCAGGTCTTCTAAATCAGCAAAGGATATCACAATTTCGAGTTCTTCAGCATCTTGACTTCCATTAGATTGACGAGATTTCTGAGAAGAGCGGAATTGTTCATCCAGCATATCGACGATGTTGTCATCTACAGGCATGTCTTCCCCTTTATTTTGGGACACAGGAATTTCAAGCTTTACATTGCCATCTGAAATCTGGCCTCGAGTCACAACAATTTCCATGCCGTTATCCATCGCTTGAACCTGAATCCATAATGGACCTTCAATTTCAAAGTCTTCACGATCATGCGCTTCATTAATCATTTCGAAAAACAGTTCTTCTCCTCGTTCGCGGTTGTACCAAATCTCATCCCGGTCAAATCCTCTGTCTTCAATATCTTTGTAAGTGATATAAAATTTGACCGTTGACTCATTAATTCTCTCGATTTCCACGATTTTCTCCCTCCTTTGAAGGTAAGGTGGATACCGCTTCCTAGTTCTCTCTCTTTATTAAGATCATACCCTTGGACGGGCAACTATAATCTTATCTTCGGTATTACTATTATTGTATACGATAAGAATAAGGTTGTTAAGGACCAATGCTCATCCCGCCGATGATTTTATGAGGGAGCGGAGCGTCTGAAAGAGAAAACGCGGTCAATCCTGCTATTAAAAACTAATTTTCAAGGAAAGAATACAAGTTGTCAAGGAATAAACACAACTTATTACCCTTACCTTAAACAAAAAATGAATGTTTTATCCTATCTTATGATACCAATAAAAGAATAACAAGCGTAAAGCATTAAAAAAAGATAAAAAAACAGAAAAACTTCTACTGCTTACAAAAAGTAGAAGTTTTTATATTTCAATGGGATTAATTTTAATTAACCAGCTTTTGAGCTTCCATTAAATTAAATGTGCGGACTTTTCGTGGGAGAAACCGGCGGATTTCAGCTTCATTATACCCTACCTGCAAGCGTTTCTCATCAAAAATAATCGGGCGGCGAAGCAATCCCGGATGTTCACTGATCAACTCAAACAGCCGCTGAAGCGGAAGGTTTTCGAGTTCAACATCTAATTCCTGGAAGACTTTCGAGCGTTTTGACACAATTTCATCAGTTCCGTCTTCTGTTAGCCTGATGATTTCTTTTACTTCTTGTACACTTAATGGTTCAGTAAAAATATTACGCTCTTCAAAAGGAATATTTTGTTCCTCAAGCCACGCTTTCGCTTTTCGGCAAGAGGTGCAGCTTGGGGATGTTAGCAAAGTAACCATATGGATTAATCTCTCCCTTCCTATTCATGCAAACGCATTGATGGAACGATCTATCTTCATTACTTAACACCCATCTTCGTTACAACTATAATTATACAATAATTATTCTAATTTGAAAAGAGTTTTCAAAAATGATTATTATAAAAAAAGGAACTATTTCATTCCTGATTTTCCCCTATGGAAATGAGGTTAACCGCCTAATAAAATAGTCTTTATTAAATGTTATTCGGTATATGTTTTCTCATTCCTTCTTTGTGCAATGATAAAACCTCTTTTCTGACTGAAAATGTGAAAAAATTGTGACGAAATTAAAATGAAGAAGGTGCTGAGCATACAGAAAATCCACAGCAGCAGGAAAGTGACCGAGCAAAACGTAGTCACGGACATGAGATGCGTTATTTCTATAAAATCAGGGCAAAATAAAGTTCATGCGGACACGGATTCCGTTATTTGCTAAAAATGAAGCACAATACACTGTTGAATGACATAATAACGGAATGATTGTCGATGAACGCACTATAGAAATAAAAGGGAGCTATCCCAATCATGTGATGGGACAGCTGTGTACCTGTCATGCAGATGTTTTAGAAGAAGTCGCTGATCCATTATTTGGATTCGGAAGTTTATTCCAGTCTTTTAAGTTTTTCCGAAGCAGCTCTTTTAAAACTTCCCGTTTTTTCTTGTGCTTATGCTTTTCTTTGTTTTTCATGATTTACCCTCCTTCAGGTAAGAACTCATTACTTTTTTTGAAAAGCAAGTGAATTAAGCTTCTTCCTTTTCGTTATACGATAAGACCTCATCCACATTTTGATATGATTGGCCGTATAGTTCTTTATCTTTATACGTATGAATATTTTTATACGTGTGCTTCATTTTTTCATAAATACTTTCTTCCGATTCGTTTTCTGGAGACCAGTACAAAATTTCCAGTTTGTTTTCTTCATTGGTCGCAAGAGATTTTCTCGTATATCCAATGGATGAGGCGTGTTTAAATCCTGCCCGCTGATAAAACCTCAAACGTTTTTCCGTATCGGTGTCTTCATAATCGAGCGGTTCTACTTCTAAAATAATCGGCTTCCTTTTTGTTTTAAGCTGGTCTATAATTTTCTGGCCCAGCCCCTGGCCGCGTGATTCTTTTGAAACAAAGAGGTAATCGATAAAGATAAAATCTTCTGTTTCTACATACATCACTACATGGTGAGGCCCCTCATCTTTGTGGTATACATCGCCTTTTTCTTCTAGTAAAAGCTCCATATGCTCTTTTGATTTCATCTCTTCTACCGGAAAATATTGACTTAATTTTTCGTACCAGTTTGTTCTAGTCATGGGAACCTCCGTTAATGTCTTTCTTCTATTATAAAACGAATGCCTCTCGTTTGTAACTCTTATTCTTTCTAATCATGCTTGATCTCGAGAAATTATTTATTATTAGCTTTACCTGTGCAGTTTATTTGCATGCAGAGGTTTATCTATTTCACAATAAGTAAGGGGGCTGTATCAAAAGCCTCTAAACTGAAAAGCCATGGACGCCATCCAAGAAGATGGTGACCATGGCTTTTTTTGTAGATGTTTATGCTGCTTGCTTCTTTTGGCGGCGTTTCGCCGCCGCCACTTTTCTCATGTTGTGAGCCAGGGCTACCCAGCCGAACTCCACGTGGACTTTTTCCAGCCCTCGCAGGAGGAATCGCTGGTACCCGAGGTTTTGTTTGACATGACCAAATACACTCTCCACGTCCGTTTTTCGGCGCG
>NZ_JBHFQG010000039.1:0-33382 GCF_041949975.1 Alteribacillus sp. JSM 102045
CGCCATGTTCGTCCCGAAGCACGATCGCTTCTTCAATGGCATACTCATCATACGGGTTAATAATAAATTCTGCGCCTTCTTCATCAATAACTCCGTCATTAATAACTATTTTTTCTTCTGTATCAAAGGTTCTTTTCATAATGACAAAAATATTCATTTATGAGTCCTCCCCCGTTTAAACTAGTAATCTTTAAAATTATTATCTGCCTTGCCAGTTCGGCTTTCGTTTTTCATTAAAAGCTAGAATACCTTCCTGGCGATCTTCAGAATTGGCACATTTGTAATACTGATCTAACTCGATAGTTAGAGCTGTATTAATATCTGTCTCTAAGCCATTGGAAACGGCCTGTTTTATAGATTTTAACGATAAAGGAGCATTTTTTCCAATGTCTCGTGCGATTTCAAGTGTTTTATCCATTAATGTGTCATACGGAACAACATCATTTGCGAGACCCATTTCCTTAGCCTGTTCTGCTTTCATCTGATTTCCTCTGAATAAAGCTTCTTTTGCTAACCCTAGGGGAACAGCCCGGGGCAGTAATTGCGTTCCTCCAACCCCTGGAATAATTCCTAGTGTTACTTCTGGCAGGCCCATCTTGGCATGATCAGCTATAACACGCAGATCGCAGCTTAGCATCATTTCCATTCCGCCTCCAAGAGCGAAACCATTAACAGCAGCAATTACCGGAAATGAAAAATTTCTTAATTTCCCATATGCTTCTTCAAAAATATCGTGCTGCTTTTGCCATTCTTTATTTGTCATTCCTTTGCGTTCTTTCAAGTCAGCCCCAACACAAAAACTTTTATCTCCCTGTGCTGTTAAAATTAATACGCGAATATCATTTAGGTCCTCTAAATATAAAAAACAATCAATCAAATCCCTGGCCATTTGCGTGTTAAGGGCATTCATCGCCTGCGGACGATTTAATGTTAAAGTATAAACCCCCGTGTGATCTTCATCTGGAGTAAGTATAATAGTTTCCCATCTTTCTTCCATTTGTTTCTCTCCCTTCCATATGACAACGTTTTATTAAGGGGAAGGCACCGGATATTTACGGTCAGACTTTCCTGCCTTCAGTACACTGCTTGGTAATTCATGTTCTACTAGTTTTTGGAGTAATGATGAGATCTCGATGAGTGGGTCTAGATGAATGCCTGTATCAATACCCATACTATGCAGCATATGGACAACATCTTCTGTACAAACATTTCCGGTCGCTCCAGGAGCGAATGGACAGCCTCCAAGCCCGCCAAGAGCGGTATCAAAGCTTTTTATTCCCGCTTTAATCCCTGCTAAAATATTAGTAAGTCCCATCCCTCTCGTGTTGTGAAAATGCAGATTAAATGGCTGGTCCGGGTGTTTGTCACGAATGCTTTTAACTAAATTATACACTTGCCTTGGGTTAGCCATCCCAGTAGTATCTGCTAATGTAATAATATTGGCACCAGCGTCAACTAGCTGATCGATAATGGAGTGAATTCTAGATTCTGTGACCTCTCCTTCAAATGGACATCCAAACGTGGTAGCAATGGAGACATCCAGCTTTATATGGTGCTGGTCACAAACCTCTTTCACTTTCTTAAAATTTTTAAGAGAATCATCCGTTGTTTGGCGAATATTTTGCAAATTATGTGTATTGCTTGCTGAGAATACTATGTTAAGCTGCTTTACTCCTGCTTCCTTTGCTTTTTGTATTCCCTTTAAATTTGGAATTAAGGCAATAAGTTTCACATCATCTAATTTTTTTAATTCCGAAAATAATTCCGAGCTGTTAGCCATTTGCGGTACGAGCTTTGGATGAACAAATGAGCCAAACTCCATCGTTTTTATATTGGCGTTTACTAATCCTTCTGCAATTTGCTTCTTTGCATCTACCGATAAAATATTTTGTTCAAGCTGTAATCCATCACGTAAGACCACTTCATTGATTTTCACCGACCTCGGCCAATTCATATTAGCCCTCCTTTGTCTTGTCACCAATTCTAAATGCCGTAGTTTGTCTTTTCTTATTTACCGACACTTTCAAAATTAAAAGTTAAGCCCTTTCATTTTCAGGATATCGTATCCAAAATAATTTGTCTATATATTTATAACTTTTTTAATTTTACGGACAATATGATATATTCTATTAATCTACGTTAAACAAAGGTGTGATGAGATTGAACATTATTTATATCTTTCTTAACATCATTGTCCCAACGTTTTTATTATTGCGGGTATTGGATCCATGATTCAATATACATTTGAGCTTGATTTACATACTCTTGCTAAACTAAATATTTATTATTTAGTGCCTGGTTTTATCTTTCTCCGTTTACGTTTTCATTAGACTTTTAATGTTTTCTTTTTCTTTATTCTCGAATCTTACAAAAACGGCTGCTTTGCAGGAAAATCTCCTACGAGAACAGCCGCTCTTATTTATCAATTATTTGCCGATCGTTGAACAATGGCGATAGCTTGTTTATATACTGGATAATCGATCATTATTCCATCGACCTGAATGGCTGCTACACCTTCGTTTTCTGCTTTCTCAAATGATGTGATTACCTTTTTGGCCCATCTTTGTTCCTTCAAGGAGGGAGAAAATAATTCATTTACCATTCCAACCTGGCGAGGATGAATACACAATTTTGAAAACATCCCTAGCTGCTTCGCCCGCTTTGTTTCTTTTTTTAACCCTTCATCGTCTGAAATATCCACAAAAACCGTATCAATTGGCGGCTCAATATTAGCAGCCCTTGAAGCAACCGTAATGACCGATCGTGGGTATTGAAGCTCATTTTGGTTTTCTGATATGGAAATCCCTAAATCCAGGCAATAATCAACGGCTCCAAATGCTATCCGGGTTACTTTATTCGAAGAACCAGCAATGTTAAAAGCTGCAGAAACACCTTTTGCAGTTTCAATTAATGGTATGATAACTTGCTCTTCTGTTAGCTCATTTGCTATTTCGCAGACTTCTTCGGAGGATTGTGCTTTCGGCATCATTACTCCTGTAAGAGAAAAATCTTTTACTAGTTTCATATCTTCCTTCCAAAAAGGAGTATTAATATCATTTATCCTTAAAAACAGGCTTTTGGACACTGGTCCAAGTCCTTTTAATTGTTCTTCCACCTGTTGTCTCGCTTCTGTCTTTGCATCGACGGCCACTGCGTCTTCCAAATCTATAATGACAGCATCCGCTTTACTATCTAAGGCTTTATTAATTCTTTCTGGCTTGTTACCCGGTACAAATAGATAAGATCTTTCCAAACCTACATTCCTCCCATCCACTGGAACTCAACGATTATTCAGTAAGAAATAACGAAATTTCTGGAAATACAATGATTAATATTAAAACGAAAACGAATAAAACGAAAAAAGGAAGTACTCCCCGTATGACTTGTTCTACTTTTTCTTTGGTTATCCCGCTTACCACAAACAAGTTTAAACCGACCGGAGGAGTAATCATTCCAAGCTCCATATTGACAACCATAATGATTGCAAAATGAAATACATTTATATCTAACGTTGCTAATATTGGTAAAAAGATTGGGAGCGTAATCAAGATAATAGCAGTTGGTTCTAAAAACATACCAAGGACAAAAAACAATAAACTTACAATCAGCAAGAACATCCATTTATTAAACCCGCTTTCGCTTACCCAGGTTGCAAATGACTGCGGAACCTGCTCTGTTGTTAAGAACATTCCAAACACCAGGGCAGCTGCTATGATAAAGAAAATCATCGCTGTGGTGTTAATGGATTCAATTAATATTTTTTTGAACATATTCAAATCCATTTCCCTATAAACAAAAACGGAAATAACTAATGCATACAGTACTGCCACAAACGACGCTTCCGTTGGAGTCACCACGCCTGTGTAAATACCTCCTAGAATGAATACAGGCATTAAAAGCCCCCAAATGGCTTTAAAAGTGGGTCTCCACCGTTTAGCCATTGGAACTTTTTCTAAGCCACCGTAGCCTTTTCGATACGCAACGATAATAGCATAAATAATTAACACGCCACCTAATAGCAAACCGGGAATAATTCCTGCAGAGAACAATTTGCCCGTCGACTGCTCAGAAACCGAACCATAGAGGATGAGTGGAATAGACGGTGGAATTAAAATGCCAAGAGTTCCAGCCGTAGCAACCAACCCCATCGCGTATTTTTTCTCATAGCCTGCATTCACCATCATCGGGATCATAACGGCTCCAATAGCCGCGGCCGTTGCAGGACTGGATCCTGATATTGCTGCGAAGATCATACATGTGACTACCGTTACAATAGACAGGCCGCCTTTTGTATGGCCAATCCATGAGCGGATACAATCTATTAAATATTTCGCAATACCACCTCTTGCCATTATTAACCCAGCAAACACAAACCCTGGAATGGCCATTAACGTGGTACTGTTTACGCCAGAAAACATCTTTTGAACAACACTATTAATAGAAAAGTCAACTAACCACAATGAGATAATACTAGCTAAGCCCAAACTAATGGCTATCGGAACACGCAGGAAAGCAAAGGCAAATAATATGCAAATTAATAGTAATGTCTCCATTATGCTCCCTCCTCGTTTTCTGACTGCTTGTTATTCACGAAAATTTTGACACCTTTTTCAATAAAACGAATCAATAATAGGACTCCACTTATTGGCATGATTAAGTAATTAATCCATATCGGAAAACCAACATCAATGGTGTTAATTCCTTGGTTATAAGCGGTCGAAGTCATGTCGATTCCTGCCACTATAAAAAAGATGCTAAAACCAATTCCCGCCAGAACCGTGATAATTTCAAATAATTTTTGTACGGCAGCTGGTACCCTGTCGTATAAAATATCTATGGCAATATGAGAATCATCTCGAAGAGCCGTAGAAAAACCTATGAAAATCGCCCATACAAGCATCATCGTGAAGATCTCGGTTGCCCAGCTTTGTGATTGTCCTACCACGTAACGCATGAAAACAGAATATAAACTAATCCCAATCCCTACAAGAAAAAACAGTGCTGCGAAAGCGTTTTCAATTTTAGTTAAAATTTTCAACCCACCACCTTTTATTGATTTTATATTAGTTTCATAAAATAATATTATTGGGTGAACCATCGTAGTTGAGCCCCCTCACTCCTCTTATTGTATTTTGGATACATTATAAATTACATCATAATATACATATGAGTTTTCAACAAGTCAAATAATTTTAAAAATAAAAAAATATCAATAAACATTTACTTTTATCAGTAAACATGATAATATGCAATAGATTTCGTATCCAAAAGCCACGAAGCAAATTTCAGATTTTTTTGTTATTCAAAATTTTTTGTCTATATATTAAACTTTAGCCTGTTTTTTATTGGTTTAAATGTAAGCCCTTTCAAATACTTCGAGGCTTTTGGCTGCTGTTTTAGGAGGTGATTTAGTGAAGAGATAAATATTGGAGAAGACTTATTACAATTGATTAAAATTTTAAGGGGGATTATTAATGAAGATTAAGATCTTGGGTTTATTAACATTCATGCTTATCATTGTATTAGCAGCTTGCGGCGGTGAAGATTCTACTGAAGGTGCTGATTCAGAAGGAGAAAACAGTGATATAGAAGAAACCACTATTAAATTTTCTCATGTTGTGGCTGAAAACACACCAAAGCATCAGGGTGCTCTTACTATGAAAGAATACATTGAAGAAGAATCCGGCGGAAAAATTACAGTTGAAATTTATCCAAACAGCTCCCTGTTTGGTGACAAAGATGAATACCAAAACTTAGTTGCAAACAACGTTCAATTTATTGCACCGGATCTATCAAAGTTTGTCGGGAACAACCCTCAGTTTAACGTTCCTTCCTTACCATTTTTATTCGATAACGATGAAGCAGCACTTGATTTCTGGGATGGTGAAAAGGGGCAAGAGATTTTAACTAGTCTTGAAGATGATGGAGTCAGAGGTCTTTATATGTGGCCAAATGGCGGGAAACATGTGACAAATAATGAGAGGCCAATTTCGTCACCTGAAGATTTTCAAGGATTGAAATTTCGTACACAAGGCGGACAAGTACTTGAGGAAATTTATTCAACGATGGGAGCAGGTTCTGAATCTATTCCGTTCGGTGAATTATATACTAGTTTAGACCAGGGTGTAGTTGATGGACAAGAAAACACTTACAGTAACATCGAATCGAAAAAATTTGATGAAGTTCAAAATTACATGACAGTGATGAACCATACGAGAGTTGACTATGCTATATTCACGAATATAGAGTTTTGGGAAGGTATGAATGAAGCTACAAGAGAAATAGTGGAAGCTGGTGTAGAAGAAGGCACTAACGTTGCTCGTGAAGAAGCAATCACTCTTAATGAAGAGGCTTTTGAAACAATAAAAGAACGTGGAGAAGTCGAAATTACAGAATTGTCCCCTGAAGAAATCGAAAAATTCCGTGACGCTTTAGAACCAATTTATGAAGAATTTGAAGAAGATATTGGCTCTGACGTAATTGAGGCTGCCAGGGAGTCAAATGAAGAGCATGGGGAAGGATAAACCGGTGAAACAGAGCTGTCCCAAAGGGGTGGCTCTATTTTTATTTTTTAGTTTGAACGGATCCTCTATCATACAAACTATGATGAACCAATCTGCAGCCGCAATCTTTCTGTAACACTGACCTGCTGAAAGATGAGGATTCAGATAGAGACCTTTTCTCAACTTCTCATTTAACTACCTTAATATAATTAAAAGGAGTTTGAACTCTTATAGTAACCGTACGGTCTTATCAGTTACTACTGCTGGTGACCTTATTTCTTTCACCATTTGACTCCATAAAAAAAATCCTAAAGCAGTCAGGTTCAGCGTTAGAGTTACTCTTTTCCATAACCACTTTAGGTTTTTTCGATTATATTTTAGTTCCTATTCATCTTCTAATTCATTAAACACTTCTTGAGCTGTTCGGAAACTGTCAATTCCAGCAGGAACCCCGCAATATATTGCAGTTTGTAAAAATATTTCTTTAATTTCCTCCTTTGTAACCCCATTATTTAAAGCTCCCCGCACATGCAGTTTAAGTTCATGCGGACGATTCAGAGCTGTAATCATAGCAAGATTCAGCATACTTCTCGTTTTTTTTGAAAGCCCCGACCTGGTCCATACCTCTCCCCAGCAATACTCAGTTACTAATTCCTGCATGTCTCGATTAAAGTCCGTAGCGTTTTGAATAGACTTATCCACGTATTCAGACCCTAACACACTTTTTCTTACTTCAAGTCCTTGTTCAAATCTTTCTTTGTTCAAATAAAAAACCTCCTCATTAATACTCTTAAGATTATTAAAATAAATAATTAAAAATTTTTTAAAACGAAAATACCTGCTTCACCTTTGTATAATTCCTTTATTAATTAATTGATCAATGGTTTCTTGATCGACTCCCCTTTCCTGTAAAATTGCTACAGTATCTTCCCCAAGCAACGGTGGTGATTTTTTAATTTCTAACGGTGTATTAGATAATTGAAAAGGTAAACGGGGAAGTTTTAAATCAGAAATTTTTGGATGATTTACTCCTGTAATCATCTTGGTGTTCGCTGTTTGTGGATTTGTAATAACTGAAGATACCTTTTCAATTACCGAGCTCGGCACGCCTCCATCTTCCAACATATCAATCCACTCATGAGCAGATTTGGTTTTAAAAACCTCTTCAATGGATGAATTTAATTCTTCTCGGTTTTTCACACGATCTATGTTTGTACAAAAACGTGTATCCTCAATCCATTCCTCTTTTCCGAGTACCTTACATAACCTTGCAAATAATGAGTTATTTGAGATCCCAATCATGATGGGGTTATCTGCTGTTTTAAAGGCACCATAAGGAGCAAAAGATGCATGATTAGATCCCATTTTTTTAGGTTCATTTCCTGTAGCCATATAAGCTAACATATGATACCCCATCCAAAAAACACCAGTTTCATATAACGAAGTTTCTACTTTTTGTCCTTCACCTGTATTTTTACGATGGTATAAAGCAGAAACAATTCCGAGCGCTCCCCACATGGCACTCCCCTGATCAAGTATCGACACAGCGGCGCGTGCCACATCCCCGTTTTCAGAACCATTGATACCCATAATTCCAGTATCCGCCTGCACGATCGCATCATAGCCTGGTTTACTGCGTTTATCCCCTGTTTGGCCATAGGCTGATAAAGAGCAGTAAATCAATTTATCGTTAAGCGCTTTCAAATCTTCATAGCCAAACCCCAAACTCTTTGCTTTTCCATACCGAAAATTTTCTACGAACACATCTGCATCTTTGACTAAATCATAGATTAAGCTTTTTCCTTCGTCACTTTTAATGTCAATAACGATGGATCTTTTATTTCGGTTAATATTTAAGTAATAAACACCTACTCCTTCCCACAGTGGACCCATTTTTCTAGAATCATCACCGATATCCGGGCGTTCGATTTTAATTACCTCTGCCCCTAAGTCAGCTAGAATCATTGTTAAACTCGGCCCAGAAATATTGGTTGTAATATCAATGACTTGAATTCCTTGCAAAGGACCTGCCATAGCCTCTCCCTCCTCAATTTTCCTCAAATTACTTTAAACTAACCTGCTTATATTTACAGGATACTGGATACAATATCTTTTGTCCATAGTATTTTAGATGTGAGAATCAGATAACTATGAATATTCTTTATTTTTAAGGGAGTAATATATAAAAACCCGAATTTCAGATTATTGATTGTTCATCTGAAGTTCGGGCAGTTTCACACATTTAAATATTAACTTATTAATCTTGTTTATGTTTCATAACAAACCGGATGAGGTATTCCTGAGTCCTTAAAATATGCTTCTCCATCGTTTCTCTTAGTTGTTTTGGTTTATTTTCTTTCACATACTGTACCATTAAATAATGTTCTTGATGAGATTCCTCTAAATGGTTGGAAAGCAGGCTTGGTGTATACGGAGGAATTCCCTTCCAAAGTGTTTCAATAATTCCATGAATACGTCGCCAAGGACATCCTTCTCTCAAAATCTTATGAAAATGAGCATTTAATTCCATGTATTCTTCTACATCTTTTTCACTTGCTTCTAATGAAATCATTTGTTCATATAGGCTTTCTAAATCCTTAATTTCTTCTTTACCTAAATTCGGTAAGGATTTTTCAACCGCTTGTCCTTCTAACAAAGCCCTTAACTGATAAATTTCTTCAATGTCCTCCACAGAAATTGGTGTAACAATAGCTCCGCGGCGGGGTTCTGTTCGAACTAATCCCTCTACTTCCAGCTGCCTGATTGCTTCACGAATCGGCATTCGGCTGACTCCAAGCTTCTCTGCCCATTCTTCTTGAATGAGACGTTCTCCTACCTTAAATTGTCCCTTTAAAATAGCTTCTCGTAGTTTCGTAGTAACTCTATATTGTAGTGTTGCCCTATCTTCATCTGTTAAGCGAAACTGCTCCATTTTTTCACCCCGGCATATTCATCTTATTTTCTTCAGTATAAAGATATTTGATATTGGATTCAAGATTCAACACGTGATTAGAATTATCATTGTACGGGGTTCCAGGATTCACAAAAAAAGACAATACTATCCTAATGAACGATTGAAACCAATATAGTTTTCAATCGTAAAAAATACAAGAAAACGAGAGAGGGGAAGTAACATTGAGTTCAGCAAAAATTAAAAAATTCGTAGAGATATATGAGAAGCTGAAAAAAGAGATGAAATGGAAAGTAACGGATAAACGCATTTTGATGACGATTGCTTCAATGTATGTGATGAACGATAAACCTTTTCATTTCGAAAGAATGATGCAGCTTGCAGATCAGATTAAAAAGCGTGCTGGCATGTTTTCCTCTATGAAATCATATCCACGATTTACAACGGCTGCTCTATTGGAGTGAAGACGGAAACTCCAGAAGCAAAAATTACCGAGCTTTTCAAATTATATAAAACGTTTAGAAATGCCACATTTAAAAGCGGAGTTAATACGTATTTAGCCGCTTCCACTTTATTAACCCAGGACCATTCTGACCTGGACACCAAGAAAATCGTTGGGAAAACAAGCGATATTTATGAAGGCATGAAAAAAGAACATCCCTTTTTAACCGGTACGAGCGATTATCCGCTTGCAGTGCTGCTTGCTTTGGAAAAGCGACCCGGGATGATCGAACATATTGAAAGGTTCTATAAACAATTAAGCAAAAATGGCTTTAGTAAAGGCAACGATTTGCAATTTTTAAGCCACATCCTTTCTTTGAGCAGCCAGGAAAACCACCAGACGCTCGTTCAACGGGCGGTAGATGTTTTTCATGCGTTTAAACAAGAAAGAATAAAGCCGAAAACAATGTATTACCCTGTAATCGGCATGCTTGCTTTGCTTCCTTCTGACCTATTCGAGATGAAAAAACCATCCGGGAGATGTACGAAGAGCTGAATGCCATTAAATACTTTAAATGGCAAAAAGACATGAATGTTATGATGGCTGTCAGCTTTTATGTGAACGAACGAATCGAACAAACGGGGCTTGCAGAAACGAGTCTGTTACTAGAGTCGATCCTTCAGGCCCAGCAGGCCGTAATGATTGCCACTGTTACTGCATCTGCTGCAGCATCAACGAACAGCAGTAATAATTAATCATTTATGGCTTTAGGGCTTTTAAAAGAATAGATTCGCCCTGGAAAGAATAAACCGTTTCACCTTTTGTTACTATGTTAAATTTCTTATGGCACACAGGAGCAGCATTTAACATGTATTGAGCTAACGATGTTTTCTTTTCGTCTGAAAGATTCATTCGGCTGCACCAATCATCAAATATAAAGGTTTTAGGGAAACGGTGCCACTCTTCTATTTCAAACCCTGCTGTTTCAATAAACTTGATCCACTCCGACTTTTTCCATGCCCTGTAATGGCTGTAGTCTCTTCTTTTTTCCACTTCATTATAAAATTCATCCAATTCCTGTGCTTCTGGTGCAGTATTATCAATAAGCAGGAATTGGCCTCCTTCTTTTAATACGCGAGATGTTTCCGATATAAATGCGTTTAAATTAGGAAAATGATGCGGAGCAATCCTGCAGGTTACTACGTCAAACACCTTATCCGAAAAAGGTATTTTTTCGGCGTCCCCCTGGATATACTTTACATTGCTGCGACCATTTTTTTGGTGGAATGCTTTTGCGGCAGCTAATATTTCTGAGGTTAAATCAAAGGCCGTCACTTCCCGGGTGAAAGGAGCCATTGCATTTGCGACATGGCCTCCCCCAGTTGCTACATCCAAGACTTGTTCTGTTCCATTGAGCTGTGCAATCTCGATTAATTTCTTTAAATCTTTTCCTCCAGCGTGCCAGGAACTTGACACATAGTGAGCAGCATTGCTTCCAAACTGTGTACGCACATTGTCCTTGTTTGATGAACTCATTCCTCCCCCCTCCTAAACCTGCATCTTTTATCATTAAATTATATTATAAAATTTTCAACTTTCCATTTTTATCTCAGCTGTACTTGCTTAGTTACTGCCTTTCCTCTCTATCTCTGCTTTCGGTCTTCATGCTTTATCTTTCTTTCTTATGTCTCGGGCTTTAAAATTGTTGCCTAGCGAAAAAAGGACAAGCATCGAGCAAGCAAGAAAAAGGATTATTCCTTATTTCCGAGACAACCCCTTTTGCATTTTCTATTACTTTTTCTTCCCAATGAAAACATCTAAATCAACGGTTATATCTTGAGTGGAAACCTTGTTTAAATAAGAACGAACATGTTTATCAGGTATGTCCCATGTTAAAGGTGTCATTTTAATTAGGTTTTGAAGAGATGCATGATTAAGGTTTATTTTATAATGTATATTTGTATGGTTGATAACATGGAAATTGTTTTTAAAATGATCCACTGTTTCTGCATTAGAATAAGGATTATTCTCTGATTCATGAAAGAAAGATTTTCTTAATTCTTTTAAGTACTGTTGCTGCGGTACAACTTTTATCAAGATACCATCCATTTTTAACAACCTATTGAATTCTGCGTAGTTAGAAGGAGATAAGATGTTAAAAATAACGTCAAACTGATCATTTTGAAACGGTGCTGCTGCCAGGTCAGCCACGGTCCAGACTTTACCGCTGTGCTGTTTCGATGCTTCTCGTACACCTTCTTTAGAAAGATCCATTCCAACTCCTGTGACGTATCTATGAAATCTGGAAAGAACAAAATCGCAAATACGGGAGAATAGTGAACCTTCTCCGCAGCCCGCATCGAGAATGAATATGTTCTCTTTTTTTGCAGGTGCATACCGATTTATCCCTTCTGCGAGGGTTTCAGTTAATGGCACAAAAAAACGATCACTATCGATAATCTTTCGCCGTGCTTCGAAAAGCTCTCTGCTGTATTTTGTTTTTACAGCCTGACTAGTCAAATTAACATAGCCCTGTTTCGTAAAATCAAAGCTATGCTGGTTTGAACAAACGAGGCTTGCCAATTCCATAACCTGCATGGAAGAACCACAATGAGGACATTGAAAAATCGACTCAACGTTACTTACAAACTGTGCACGCTGCATTCGCTTGTTTAACTTTGTCAAGGTGCTCACCTCATTCATTCGTTATTTTAAAAATAGGGCAATAATCCGCTATAAAACTTTCCCAGTCTTTATCGATAACGAATGAATTGAATAATCATATAAATAACTCCTTTAAAGGATAATGGTATACTCTATCTATTGTATCAGCAGTAAGTGGAATAGCAATTTTTTATTAAGCTTCCAATACTTTGCGCTTCATTCGGGCAAATTTCGAGGTGTCCAGAACAACAAAAATATTTATGAGCAGGGATACCACTAATATCTCCTGTGAAAAAGTAATGACAGTATTAATAATTGTTTCGAATGAAATCAAATAATCTAGGAAACAGATAATAAGTCTACTTTTTGTTTCGAAAATAGTTAGAGACCAGCGCTCCAAGAGATAGATTAATAATCGTATTGATAATTGGAGGGACTGCACCAAGCTCTCCTATGAATTCGAAAGCTAAAATAGCAGCCAGCGCGGTATTGCACAGACCAACATGAAAGAGAATAGCTCGGGCATCTTCTTCGGCTGTGCGCCATTTTTTGGCTATATAATAAGCCAGGGCCATCGGCAGCAATACTTGAATAAGAATGACTCCAACCATTAAAGGAACAACATCCAAACGAGTTGCAACAGCCTCTTTTCCCTCTCCCACAATGATATGAACGATTAATAAAAGAGATAGAGATGAACCAAACTTGGTCATATTTTTTGAATAGTCTACGGACTTGGGCCACACACGTTGAATAAATATCCCTAATGATAAAGGAAGGATCACAATGAGCAAAAATGATTGAAATAAATCAATAAACGTAATTACAACCTGATTTCTCGGTATGCTCATCATTGCCAATACCGTGACTACAGGACTTATTGCTGTATCTAACAGGGATCCCACAATAACTAGAGCGGTATTTCCACCAGCTAAAAAAGTATAAAGGGTTGCTGCAGTGGCACTTGGAACAGTCCCTGACAAGATAATCCCTGCGGCTATTTCAGACTCCGCAGTAAAGAAGAGATTCGCTAATGCAATAGATATTAGTACCGTCAGGGTCCATTTTAATAACGCTGCTATGAAAATTTCTTTTTTCTTACTGCCTATCCCCCTGATAGCTTCCATGTTCATAGAAAGGCCCGTAAAGAAAATGACTACTCCGAGAAGCACACTTGGCACCCATGAAGCAGTATCCAAATGAATAGGAGAAAAATAAGTAAAGGTTGCAAGTAGTACAATAAGAAAGGAGAGTAGTTGCGAAAGAATTTCATTTATTTTATTCATGACACTTTTTCCTTTTTTATTTATTACTAATGAAATTATGCCATAAAGAAAACTATTAAGCTATGGATCACTTGGGACCCTAGTAATCGTTAGAGGATTTATTATAAACGATAGGAGACCTCCCCTCTGACCGATGAAGGTCTATTCGCTATAGGGTGGGGTGTTTAGATATTTTTCCAAAATATTCAAACATTGTTGGATCTCTATTTCTGTAACAGCCCCAATATTTGCGATGCGAAAGGATCTGCAGGAGTCAGTTTTCCTCGGTAAATGATGATTCCGTGTTTGGCTAAAACTCATGCATACCTTCAAATGTATAGGAGTCCTTGGCTGGCTCATAAATTGCAGTTACAAGTTTGGAATGATACTCGAGTGCTACTACTGGCGATAGCCCTACTTTTTTAAACCATTCATTAGTACATTCCAAGAGCGGGTATACCTTTCATATCTTTTGCCTACCCCTGCTTCTAGAATTCTTTCAAGGCAGCGTTTAATGCATGAAGCGTCTGAATAGTTGGGGTGAAGCGAAAAACATGAAAATTTTCAAAGTGTAAAAATTGCTCATAAAGATTTAAATCCCAGTTTACTAATTTTTGAAGAGACAAGAGCAATCAAACGTTGGAATTCGTTTTCTCTTGGACTCATATCAGGAATAACCTGTGCCTGCTTTACCTGTTCCGTCGTGGTAACCAAGCCCAGGAATCAAAAGAAAATGCCGATTCCCTTTCTTCATTTTTCTCCCCCTTCTTACGTTTTTTCGTCTCCTATTTTTATCATCTAAAAATCTATTAACTGCTTCTCTATTTTCCATAATATTCTTTGCTGTTTGAATAAGTTAGGGCCGATGGCCGTTGGTGAATCCCTATCTTTTTCATACAGTACGGCTGATTTATTTGTTATCGCTATATAGTTAGGAAGGCCTTTTTTTATGAAACTAGGGACCTTCATTGCACAAGCTCTATTTACAAAAATAAGATACATAGAAATGATAAAACTCTTTAGGGAGGGAATTGTATGGCACCTATCATTCCTAAAATTCCTGCCATTGGTGTAACAGGAAGTGCCGGCAAGTCAACAACCACTGCACTTATCTACTACATTTTTAGAACCAAGTGGAAACATGTATTGAAAACTCCCGGGACGAAGAATCTGCCGAAACACACAAAGGAAAATTCCGAAAAGATTAAGCCGTATCATAAAGCAGTCATTTTAGAAATGGCAGCAGGGCATAAGCATTTTCGTTATATTAAACCTAATTTTGGGGTTATTACCAATATCGGAACAGCCCATTATGGGAGATTAGGAAACAGCATAAAAAAAACCGTCCGAGCAAAATCCGGAATGATTAAATATATGAATCCGAACGGAACATTGCTGCTAAATGAAGATGATAAAAATTCTAAACTTCTTTCTACAAAGTCATTTAAAGGAAAGCTTCTAACCATAGGGATAAAAAATCGAGCTGATTATCAAACTGAAAATCTTCAATATTCCAAACAGGGGATGACTTTTAACGTTCGTTTAAATGGTAAATTAGAAAGCTTTTTTCTTCCTACCTTTGGCGAGCACAATGTAATCAATGCGCTGTTTGCTATTGCAATTGCCCATCAGCTGCGTTTTTCCCCACGTGAAATAAGAACAGGGCTGAAAAAATTTAAACCCCGCAGGCGAAGATTAAATGTCACTTCTTTACCTAATAGATCTCTTTTATTAGATGATACCTTTAACGCAAACCCTCAAGCAGTTAAAGCAGCAACGGATGTCCTCGTAAAATTGGGGGAAGACAAGAAAAAAATAGCTGTTATAGGCAGCATGTTGGAATTAGGAAAGTACTCTAAGAGAGGGCATCAAGAGGTAGGAAAGTATTTAGCTGGTAAAAATATGTACAGGATTTTTGTTTATGGAAAACAAGCGAAGGAAATAAAAAGAGGAGCTATCAACCATGGATATCCTCCCGAAAACATTTTTGCATATACCAGCCGTAAACAACTACACAAAAAGTTAAAAAGCTATCTCTCTTCTGACACTGTCTTTTTAATAAAAGGATCTTCTCAAATGAAAATGAAAGAAACGGCAAGATTTATTAAAAAGTATGGTCTAAAGGCTAAAAAAAGATAGAAAGGAGGGTCATGATGAAACAAAAAGTAGGGCTGCTTTTTGGGGGAAATTCATCGGAACATCAGGTTTCTTTGCAGTCAGTAAAAAGTGTTTATGAAGCTATCGATAAAGATAAATATGACGTTTTTCTTATTGCAATAGAAAAAGAAGGAAATTGGTTTCTGTGCGATAACATAGAAACGTGTCTTTTAAATACCAATGAACCTAACATGATAAAATTATCGAATACAGGCAAGCGCATTGCAATCATTCCTGGGGAAAAGAGAAGTCCATTTCTTAAGCTGCCAAATGCTTCTCCAATTGAAAAAGTGGATGTCCTTTTCCCTTTGGTTCACGGCGGTTTAGGAGAAGATGGCAGTATGCAGGGATTATTGCGGTTTGTTAATATACCGTTTGTCGGACCTAGTGTTTTAGCTTCGGCTGTATGCATGGATAAAGACTTCACTAAACGTCTGCTCCGGGATGCAGGACTACGGGTAGCTCATTCCTTAACATTCACAAGAGAAACAAAGAATACTATCCATTTTAGAGAAGTAAAAGCGAAGCTAGATACCCCATTGTTTATAAAACCAGCCAATCAAGGATCTTCTGTCGGGATAAGTAAAGCGGAAACAGCTGAAGAATTCTATCAGGGAATTGAAAATGCTTTTAGCTATAGCAACAAAATTATAGTCGAAGAAGCAATAGCAGGTAGAGAAATAGAGTGCGCATTATTAGGAAATGAGCAGCCAATTGCATCTATACCCGGAGAAATAGCAAATAAACAATCTTTCTATTCTTATGAAGCCAAATATATCAATGAAGATGGGGTACAATTAATTATTCCTGCCGACCTTGATAAAGACACTACCGGCAGAATCCAAAAAGAAGCAATAAAAGCGTTTAAAGCTTTACAATGTGAGGGTATGGCCAGGGTCGATTTTTTTATGACCCCGGACCAAAAATTGATTATTAATGAGATCAATACACTCCCTGGTTTTACAAAACTGAGCATGTTTCCTAAATTATGGGAAGCAAGCGGCCTTTCCTATCCTGAACTTATTAATACACTCATTCATTTAGCCTTGGAAAGACAAAAAAATAACGAAACCTTAAAAAGCTGAGAATAACATCTTGGCTTTTTGCTTTAATGTGCCGAGTCGGAAAAATAACGAATGTACCTCCTCATCCAAACACAAAGACCCCCTCACCACCACCAGGGCAGCACGAAGGCCTGTTCTTATAGAATTTCTTCATTAATAACTTTTAGAAAAATATTCATCTGAATCAAGAAAGACAGTCAATTGAGCTCTTGTAGTAGGATTAGATGCACGGAAAGTATTATCTTCTTCATATCCATCTGCAATACCTGCTACAGTGATAGCAGCTATGCCTTCATAAGCCCAGTGGTCTTCGCTGACATCTCTGTATTCTGCTTCTGTTTCTTCCACCGGTAAATCATAGGCCCGTTGCAACACGAGAGCCATTTGTCCGCGTGTTAACATTTCATCCGGACGGAACCCTTCATCCCCTAGTCCCATCCAGCCTTCTTCATACATAGCAGCTATTTCATCATAATACTTGTGATCTTTAGATACCCCTGCCGAACCTGGAAGGTCTGGAACATCGCTAGTGTCTAATTCAAAGGCTCTTGTAAGCATCACAGCAACATGCTCGCGTGAAATTTCATCATTCGGGCGAAACATTCCATCACTATATCCTTTGATAACTTCCTCTGCAGCCAGTCGTTTAATGGAATCATACGCAAAATGTCCTTCTGTAACATCACTGAAATTCGGGATATCTGAAGGTTCTTCGTTTTCTTCACTGTAAATTCCAAATTCCCGCGGATACTCATCCAGTTCCGGGGCGTAGCAAGTAACTTTATTGCCGCCAGTCATCTGTTTACTCGAAGCCGGAGTAGTTTCTCCATTTTTACTGTTTGATCCTTCTGGCAAACGGATGCCATAGCGTTCCCTCGTTTCTTCTTCGACTTTAATGGTCAATTCCATTCCAAGATCAAGGCTTTCCAACAGTCGTTTTTGTACATTTTCCGTAATAAGCTCCTGAGCTTCGTTATCTTTACCTGCTTTATATAGTGCCTGTGCCTCTGCTTCCAATTCATCACGTTCAGCAAGCATCTCCATTTCAAAACTTTCAATTTCACCGATTACATCATGCAAAAAATCTTTAGGATGTTCACATGTATAGTACATAAGGCGCTTAAATTGACGTACAGCTGAACGTGTGGCTTCTTGATGAGCATACTCCTCTGCTAAAAAATCACTGTCAGCATCCTTTGTCATATAACGGTGCTGCAGGAATTCTGGCGGCACTTCCTCTGTAGCAATAGGGATCGGCACATAAGGAGTAGTAATAGATCCCGTTGTGGCAAGCCACAATGTCTGTAATTCATCTTCTACATCAGGCCGGATATGAGCGACTTGACCGTAACCAGAAAAATCATTGGACCAGCGCGGATCCCTTACATGAGCCATCATATCTTCTAAACTGAGCTCTCCCATTTCCTCTAATTCCTCTTCCCTTTCGTGGGGCATTCGGGCGGCTGTATAATGATCGTCCTCATTACTCACTCCTTCTCCAGGAAAAGGAGTACCATAAATTTCCTGAAGATCTACATATTCTTCATCTTCATCTGGTTCCCACCAACCTTGCTCTTCTGCAAAATCTAATAGGTTGCTAGAAGCCATATAATTTTCATTATCCTCAAAATCGACTGCAAATTCATTAATATAGCCGGGATAAGAAACACGAATCTCATCAGAGCCAAGACGCTTAGCAGCCCACAGTCCCTGGCCGCCGGCATAATTGATTAATATCCAGCCTTCGTTTTCATCTGCAAATAAATGCGAGTTGCCGCCGTAGGTAGTAAAGCCGTATTCATCGATGAGTCCGCCAATGATTTCCACAGCCTCCCTCGCTGATGTAGCTCTTTCCATCGCAATCCTGGCAAGGTCACTATACTGCGGGCCAGTCTGCGGATCTGGTGTCATCTCTACCAATTCTTCCCGGGAAGGAGACCAAATGTCGCGAGCTGCTACACCGTGTTCATTCAATCCACCGTTGGTCAATGGTGGAGGAAAACCAGCAAATTCTGAATAACTAGAACTAATGTATTTACTGGTCTCTTTCACTTGAGGAATTTCGGTTAGTTCCCCTGGAAGCCTCGCTTCTTCGGTGGCACCTACTTCTATGGTAGCCCCCTCTTCATGTTCTTGGGCTGGTACAATATCAATCCAATGACTGGATGGTTCATGGCCAAAACCAGCTAAGATGGTGGACCCGTCCTCTGTTCTTTCCTTACCTATGTAAAAACCGATACTCTTTGATGGATGTTGATACGCTTCCTTTTCTTCTTCCACCGGCTGCGCTTCTTCAGCTTTTGCGTTTTTATCCACTGCTAGATATGCTGCGCTGCCAGAAAGCCCTATAACAGCTAATACAGTCAAGATAGACTTTGAGTAAACTTTCATCCTATCGTTCCCCCTCTTTTCATATTATTAGTCCAGTACTTCCTATCCTTGGCAGCCATTTTCCTTGAAGAATAGATTGTCTGCCAGGCAGATAGATAGATAGAAAATACCTAAACCTAATCTTTTCGCCAAATTTTGACATCAAACAAACTTAATTTACAATTAAAATACTAAAAGATCAAACAATAACTTATTCTATGAGAATCTATCCAATTTAATAAAACAAGTATATCTTTCCAATACTCTGTTTTTCTTAATTTTAAAATAATATTACTTTTGCGCTTTTTAAGGCAAACAATTGAGCATTCGTTTTACCGATACCAGAACCGGCTCCTGTGATGAGTGTAACTTTATGATGTATTGACATCTTTTCTCCCCCCTATTTGATAGATTACATTCATTGACCCAAGGATGACCCATACGAGCAGTGATCATTTTTAGGGCAGGAAAGGATCTTGCAATCGCGTCTAAAAATGCCGGTCGAGATGCTCCCTACAGATTTATAGCGCCCATTCAGCATGGGTCCCCCCCTGGTAAATATAGAAGGGATGCAGCCATAAGCTGAGCAACGCCATCGATGGGATGAGCTTTCATGATTTCGCACCTCCAAAACAATTCCATTAAAAATCCTTAAAAACCGAAAATTCCTTATCCCTTGCTCCTTTTTATTCCCTTGGTAAAAAAACGTCGACAATTGTAAAACGATTATTACAGGGATTTTGTTTATTTCGTAGAAAGCTATAATAAAAGGTAAACCGCATTGCAAACCTTGGCAAAAATACAGAAGGAAGGTGAATGGTATGTGGAATGGTATGTGGAATAGTATGTTAAAATGGGTGCCTTATAAAGAACAAAGTATGTGTGAAAGAAAGCTTGCAAAGGTCATGAAACGTTTGAAAATTGAAAATTATAATTTCAACTGGGACCGCGTCAGCTGTGTGGTAGAATTTCGTTATAAGGAAAAGTCGTACAAGATGGAGCATTCTGTTCAAAAAGCGAAACAAAAAGGTATTATTTTAAGAAATGGGTTGGATTGCTTAAATGAGATGATTGAAACGCTTGACGACCTTTGTGAAATTATTGATAGAGGAACCTTTAAACTTGAGACCTGGATTGCCGGTATGAATCAATCACCATCCGAAGAAGAAGTGCCAGAATACGAAGAAGAATTTCATATTCGTTATAAATCATTAGCGAAACAAAATCACTCCGAAAATGATAGAAATGAATTTGTTCCGGTTGCATCTGAATCGTCATTAAGAAATTTTGATCGAAGTCATATTCTCCACCGAGCTCAGCGTAAATAGAAGTTTTGTAAATATGCCATTACTAGCCATAAATATACATTTTCCATTACATCTTTCTTTAAATATCCAACATGGTTAAACAGGCTTAAGTGCTTGAACAGGGCGCCTATCTTAAGGGCGCCTTTTTTAAAACAACAATTTAAAAAAGGAAAGGCAGGTAAAGACGTAAGATTTGCTCCTATCCTGCCTCTTTTTTGTGTAGATTGTTAATAGTGGCGTGTTTTTTTCATATCAGCTTCTAAAAGCTCCGGATCAAGACATTGAATCGCACAGAAACAATCAAGATCCACTGTAATGCAATCCCTCGTACGCTCAAGCTCAACAATGTCGCATAAAGAAGCGGGGTCTACACAGCATTTGTCAAAATCAGGGCCCATATCCGGGCGCAGTAAAGATAAAGTAGCACAACCACTGCATTTATCCACTTTCTCTACACGGAAAAAGACAGTTTGAAAGCAATCATTTCTACCAATACCTCCCGTTGCATGGAAGTATTCTCCACTTTTGTTTTGAAGGGTAAATGGTATCGTATCCAATCCATTGTTATTTCCGATCGGGCTTAATAAGCTGTCAATGCAGCTGTTTCTACATCTTCCCCTCTTATCCGCCTCGTCTTGAGCTTCTTTTATCTTAACTACTGCATCCAATACGCAGCTGTCTTTCTTTTTGGATCGTTCCATTTCATGATTATCTATACTTTCTGTTTCAGAACTTCTATTTTTACGTCCCATGTTTTACCTCTCCTTTCTTTATTCTTAATTAGCATATACATCACTACCCATACGGATATAGACGATTCGGCAGAAATAAAGAAAAAAGGCTGGAGCCGTTCAATATGGAACTTTCCTTTATTTATATCTTTGTAGATTTGATCAATCATTTTTATTAAATAAAAAAAGACGCTTTATGGGAAAGGGAAAGCGTCTCAGACTCCTATTGATATCTCATAATGAAGAAATTATGAATCCGAATAATCTTGAACAAATCCCAATTCGTTACCGTCCAAGTCTAGTATAGTAAATTTTCTGCTCCCATAAGCGGTAGAAAATAGCTCCTCCACCACTAATAGATTTGCTTAACTCTTTTACGTTTGCTCGGGAATGCATAAGCTTTGTTTTCATGCTTTCATCTCCATTCATCCTTATATTTTTCATTTTTCCTCATTGTTTCCTCAATACCAATTATTTCAAATTAATTGAAATTTACTCAATTTATTATTTCATCTTACAATAATCCGGTAGATAGATTTAATTGTTATACAATGCACATTGTTATGTATTTTATAATAATGTATGATATACAGTATAAAGAAAAGAGGTGAATTAATGGGGGATATATTACATTCACTCACCACCGAATTGCGGCGAGGATCTCTAACCTTAGCGGTTTTGAGTCAACTGAAAAGTCCGCAGTATGGGTACTCCCTTGTCCAGCGATTGGAAGATCACGGACTAAAAATTGATCAAAGCACCCTTTATCCCTTGTTACGTCGTTTAGAAAAACAGAAGGTGGTAACAAGCAGCTGGGACACCTCAGAAAGCCGGCCACGTAAGTATTATGTGCTTAGTCTATATGGCGAAGAAATTTTTCACGAGCTAAAAATCCAATGGGAAAAGACGACTCAAGAACTCAATGTTTTATTGAAAGGAGAAGAAAATAATGAAGATGATTAATAAATATATCCATGAGGTCACACGTCGTCTGCCCCCAAAAATCCAAGATGACATTGCGCTTGGATTAGAGTCAACGATCGTAGATATGCTGCCAGAGGATTATACAGAAGAGGATGTGAAAGAGGTGCTTTCAAGGTTTGGTGACCCGGCTGCACTTGCCAGGCAGTACCGCGAGCGGCCTTCATCCTTATTTGGGCAGCAAGTGTACGACTTTTTTTGGCGTCGTTAAAAGTAGTAGGGTTTGTGTTATTAGTCAATGCACTCATTATGGCAGTTACAGGTATAATGGTGATTTATACTGGGAAGCTGAACTCTTTACCATGCTAACGACGATTAGTGGAGAGATAATCGGTGCCGTTCTTGATATCACGGCCCATGTATTATTCCTGGTGCATGCTTGTTTTTGTATTGCTCGAACGGTTGGGCGAAAATTATTCCGGAGTATCAGGAAAGTCTTGGACTCCTAATGATTTACGACATGTCGTATCTATACCAAGGAAAAAATTTATATCCAAGGCTTCCATTTTTATGAGTATCATTTGGACAGTTATTGCTGCTGTTGTTTACTTTACTGCAGCCGGTATTATCGGCATTCTTAAGACACCAATCTTCAAAGAAGACGTTTTGCTTTCCTATCTGCCTTTTGTTATTTTTTTGATTATCCTAAAGGGCGGGCTGGTCGTTTATAAGTGGATAAAAGCTCAATGGAGTTGAATACTTGCAAGTTTTAATGCTTTCTTTAACCTAAGCTTTGTCGTTTTTCTTATCATTGCCGCAAGTCTACGAAATTTGTTTGAACCGTCATTCATTACCAGCTTTTCAGAACGATTACATTTATCCATGAGCCAATTGGAAACATTCTCCTATACGATACTATGGATTATTGTTTTAACAGTCACAGCAACAGTTGTTTACGATTCCATCATAGGTTTTCGGAAAGCAAAGATTAGAAATGAAAATAAATAAAGAACCTGCTTCCAAAGATTTTCACGATGGCAGTCAGGTACCTTTACCTATCAATACTAAGGTTCTCTGCTTCCTTAGCAGTAACATGGACTTTTTTCTTGTAGTCTATATAAAGCAAAATGTTTAATATTAGAAGAATGACGGCCATAGTAAAAGGAAGAAGCCACAAGCTTTCACCAGCGAATGCGAGGCCAAAGAACAACATTAAAATAGAAATAACAGGTGCTGTAAAAAAATAGGGTTTTGCATGATAAAGCCAGCCATATGGGAAAAAGTGTGCTCCAGTTATAATGGCAAAAAATAAAACCATGTTCTCGGGATCCGTGAGAAAAGCCCATAATATTATAGGAAAATACATGAATTGTGCCAGGTTTAAGTATAATCCTAATCTACTTAACGGATTGTCTTTGTTTTTCCAATCAGCTTTTATTACTTTCGAAATAATGATTGCCAATGGGAAGGTTAAGCCTGTTGCAATAAACAAGTAGATATTTTTCTCCCGGATTCCTAATGGCTGAAAAAAAATTACTGTTATTACTGTCCAAACAATCATGCCAGCTATTAAAAACCCTATACCATTTTTGCTTTTTATAGCTAGGTCGTTTTTTACTTCCATCAAATTCATACCTTATCCCCCCCATTTCTATAAAGGAAACCATCTCTTCTTTCATTAAATAAAATAGAAGCTTGTTTTAAGTAGTATTTTACCGCAATTCCTTCACTAGTGAATTTAATAACGCTTTATAACCCCGTTAGCGAAATTCTCACTCCTCTATGGATAATATTTCTGCCATAAGCAGCTGGTTCATAACTTGCAACAATTTCTTTTGAATTTTATTTACATTATATAAATAATCACATAGTTTTATGTTGCCCGGATAAACGCCGTGTATAAGGAAGTGGTGTTTGTACAAAGGACAGCTATATCTACTGAGATTTAAGAGAAATGCATATTAATGGGGGCTCAGGCGAAAATTATAACTACAAATTTAAAGGAGGGCATTACGTATGAATAAAGAACGTGCTAAAGAAATCTTCCATGCACCCGAGATGATCGAAGTGACACACGATGAAAGACCCATTTATATTGACGAAGTTATAGAAAGAAATGAAACCGCTCGTATTCATCCCATTGATCAGCCTAATATTATTCAAGAAGTGCCATTGTATGAATTGAAAGAGTCAAAAGACGACTAAATGTAATCATTCTTCTTCTGTACCTCTGTCAAGAAAGTGTACACCTAAATAGCGGAACGAATGTCCGTGTGACAAACGAAACAAATAAAAAGGAGGCGCTGGTTATGTGACAGCTCCTCCAATACTTATTAAAATTTTACTTCGCTTACGTATCTCTTCTACTCCTTTACCGAATACTCCATTCCCCATTTCGTCTTGGTTCGGCGCCGCCGTAAACTTTATCCTCCTTATAATCCACGATAAGACTTTGTACACTGCCAAAATATTCAGGAGTTTGTCTTTCGTTAAGAGAATAGCCACGTTCTTCAAGTTCTTTTTTTGTTTTCTCTGGAAATCTTTCTTCTAAATATATTTCTTTTTCGTCAAGGTTTTTATGGATACGGTTTTCGTCTATTGCTTGCTGGATAGGCATGTCAAAGAGCAGATGCCGGCTTAACACTTGTGTTAACACGGGAGTAATGCGTCTCCCTCCCGCCATTCCGATACCGATAACAGGTTTTTCGTCTTTGGTGAGAATAGTCGGTGAAATGTAACTATAAGGACGTTTACCCGGTTCGTATTCATTTGGCGAGTCATCGCTTCGTGTGAAATTATCTAATTGGTTATTTAGAAAAAAACCATTCGTGTATAGCCCAGAACCAAAGTAATCACTAATAGTATTCGTGACGGAAACCATCATTCCGTTTTGGTCTACCACCACAAAATGAGTCGTATTTCCATCCTTATCCTTTTCCCCTTTTGTTACATTTTCTTCATCAAGTTCATCCGATGAAACGTCGCCAGCAAGTTCTTTTGTATATTCTTCACTAATTAATTTGTTTGTAGGTACATCAACGAATGCTGGATCACCAATATTATCATAACGGTTCGCATACGTTTTATCATTGATTTCTCCTGCACTTTCAATAAAATCGGCTTGGTTCTCGGTTTTATTTTCAAGATTTAAATGTTCCGCTACCTGCAAGGACTGCACAAGCATGACCCCTCCAGCTGGAGGAGGCGGGGCGAGAACATTAAAATCTTTAAAATTCCCTTTAATGGGCTCTGTTTTATTAACCTCATATTCTCGTAAATCGTCTTTACTAATCTCTGTTTTTTCTTCCAGATTCTCTGCAATCTCGCCTTGATAAAATGCTTCAGGACCTTTCTTACTTATTTCTGTCATCGTTTCTGCTAGTTCCTGCTGTTTGAGTTTAGCTCCTTCTTTTATTGTTTTACCATTTGGAAAGAATTTCTCGATATTATCTCCCTGAACCTTGTAGCCGGCATCGCTTAAACGTAAGTGAAGGTTATTCGAAACGTTCACACCGTTTTTGGCTTGAGAAATGGCCGGCTTCATTAAATTTTCCATAGACTCCGTGCCATAATCTTTGTGAACTTCATCCATTCCCTTTACAAAACCAGGAATGCCAACCTTGGAATCTGGCATCGATTCTTCACTAGGCGCTGTCTCTCGGTAATCATACACGACAGGCTCCTTCGAAGAACCTTCCGGCGGATGAATAAGCATCAAACCGCCACCGCCAATCCCCGAAGCTGAGGGCTCTGTAACAGCTAAAGAATAGGAAATAGCAATAGCCGCATCAACGGCATTGCCTCCTCTTTTTAAAACATCCATCCCTACTTTTGTAGATTCTGGGTTATCTGTCGTAACACCAATTCCAACATTTTCTCTTTCGTTCTCTATACCTTCGGTTGCGTTTTCCTTAAGATATGATGGCGTTTCATAACCAGACGGGGTAACCAGGAAGGACTTCACACTTAGTAAAACAACTGCCGCAGATAACAAGATAAGTACTCGGGCACTGTCTTTCAATTTCCCCATTTTCTCCACATCCTTTTAACATGACAACAACAAGAATAACTAACCTTAGATCCATTCACTTCATGTTGTATTGTCTTGGTTTACGATTTTTTCTAGAAGGTTAATTAATTGATTTTATTTTTTCTCTTTTTCCCAATCAATCCATCACTTCATTTCTGCATTTCTTTGGTTCTTTATATTGCCGCCAACACCTGCGCTTACGTTGTTGTTTTGTTCTTGGTCCAGAACTTGGTTTTTTTCTGTCTGGCAAAGGTAGAAGCACCGTGTATATTTACGAGTAAACCATACCACTTAATCATGGATTATAAAAGTCAAGTTCAGGATAGTTAATAAAATTTTTAAACCTTGCTTGTCTGAAGCGTTTTCAATTTACTCTCTATTTTCGCTTAGATTCTATAAGCGGAGTTCAGCTTAGTAATTAAAATATTAAAGTATTGGGCTTCACGATTAAATGTGTTATTCTCTTATTATCAGTTATCAATATCGGATTTCTATATCGGTTTCCGTTACGGAAAGGAGCGGTTCATTTGGAGGATAGAATTCTGCGAAAACTTTTCTTAGGGTTTATACAAATACATATTCTCCATCATGCGAAAGAATATCCCGTCTATGGAGCATGGATGAATGAAGAGCTGAAAGAACACGGGTATGAAATTAGTGCTGGAACCTTATATCCCATCCTTCACAACATGGAATCAGACGGCCTTTTACAAAAAGAAGAAAGAAATGTGGAAGGAAAAATCAGAAAATATTATTCAGCAACGAGTAAGGGAGAAGAGATTTTAGAGCAAGCTCGGGCTCAAGCTTATGAATTATTCAAAGAAATTAAATAGAAAAGTACAAGCGCCCTTTTTTAAATGATGTTCGGCTAAGTTCGTCACGTCCTGTGACAGCGTCGAACTTACCCACTTCGTGTGGGCCACCGAAAGGCTAGACGCTGAAGGTAGACATCAAAATCGCAAAAATTTATACATTATTACCTTATAAAAAAGGTGGGTGAATGATGAGCGAAAAGAAAGAAAATAAACTGAAAACACTCTTAGAAATCTTAATAGTTTCAACAAGACTTGGACTGGCATCATTTGGCGGACCCATTGCACATTTAGGATACTTTCATGAAGAGTACATCCGCAGACGCAAGTGGATGGATGAAAAAAGCTATGCTGACCTCGTGGCTCTATGTCAATTCCTTCCAGGTCCTGCAAGCAGCCAGGTGGGTATAGGAATAGGTGTGATGCGTGGGGGGATATTAGGAGGTATTACTTCTTTTATCGGATTTACGCTTCCCTCCGTTATTGCATTGATTATTTTTGCTTCCTTTCTTCATACGTTTAGTGTGGAAGATGCGGGCTGGATAAGCGGCTTAAAAATCGTAGCGGTAGTCGTTGTAGCCCATGCTATTTTTGGGATGGCTAAAAAATTAACTCCCGATACGCAGCGACGGACGATTGCTTTATTTACGTTAGTCGCCACTTTACTTTGGCAAACGCCTTATACACATATTGGTGTTATCTTACTAGCAGGTTTTATCGGCTATATCCTTTATAGACAGCAAACAATTGAAGAAGACGAATCACTGGCTTACCGTTTTCCTATTTCACGTCGAGTTGGATATTTGTGTTTAATTTTATTTTTTGGGATTTTAATTTTTCTTCCTATTCTAAGAAACATTACATCATATGAGTGGATTGCCTTATTTGATAGTTTTTACCGCTCAGGTTCTCTTGTTTTTGGCGGAGGGCATGTCGTTTTACCGTTGTTGGAACGAGAATTTGTTCCTTCAGGGTGGTTAAGGGAAGAGGAATTTCTTGCGGGATACGGTGTAGCTCAGGCCGTTCCAGGACCGTTATTTACATTTGCTGCTTATATTGGAGCCGTTATTAATGGTTGGCAAGGCGGATTGTTCGCAACAGTGGCGATCTTTTTCCCTGCATTTCTTCTTATTTTAGGGACCCTGCCGTTTTGGGACTCTTTACGTACGAATCCTAAAATAAAAGGGGCGTTAATGGGAATAAATGCTTCTGTGGTAGGTATCTTAATCTCTGCATTTTATGACCCCATCTGGTCCAGTTCCATCTTTGAACCCATCGATTTTGCCCTTGCAGCCATACTGTTCAGCATGCTCGTATTTTGGAAATTGCCGCCTTGGGTGGTCGTTTTAACCGGAGCTATTGGCGGATGGTTAATCTCCTTTATTTAAAAATATATGAGAAAATATTAGTAATTCAAAAAGCCGATTCACTCCTTTACTGAAGGAAAATCGGCTTCTTTTGTTAATATTATTCAATGTATTATTCCACTGGGTAGTCCAAGGTAATGTAATCAACTCAGCACGGTCCATGTTAAAATGGTCTTCAACACAGCATAATATTCATCTTCTCTTAGATCTTCCCACATCAATATCTCCAACAAGAGAATTTCAGATAGTAGCTATTTACATAATACAAACGTTAATAAAGATTATATGTACTCTTACTTCAATCTTATGTGAAACCTTTAACCTCTGAATATATATAGTGGTTCTTATTAAATAGAAAAGCTTCTTTTTCTTTCGTAAAACCTATCTTTTCTGCAACTTTAATAGATGGTATATTTTTTGGATCTATAATACTTATCAGTTTATTTACATTCAACAGGTCGAACCCATAATCCTTACACGCTTTGGCTGCCTCCGAAGCAAAACCTTTGGACCAATATTTCTTATTGATGTGATAACCAATTTCCACTTCTTTACCGCCATCCATATTTTGTTTAACAAGGCCACAATCACCTATGCATTCGTTGGAATCTTTTAAACATACAGCCCATAATCCATAACCGTCCTTCTGGTATCTTACTTGATTTCGTTTTATCCAATTTTGCGTTTGCTGCTTGCTAAAGGGAGCTGAATAATATTTCATCGTTTCTGAGTCAGAAAAAATATCATGAAGTGGGGTCATATCCTCTTCCGTGAACTTTTTTAAATAAAGCCTTTGAGTTTCTAAAATAATCATAATCCTTCCCCCAGAGTTTCAAATGCATTTTATTTCTAAAAGTGATGGAACGAATAAGCTATGACTTTTAACTAACATTTCTCTAAAGTTTTGTCTTCTAACCGCCGCGATAATTATCTCACCTACTTTAATCTTCCCATTATAAGAACATCTTGAAATTCGCCTTTATGAAAATGGGCTTTTCTTAAACAGCCTTCTATTTCAAAACCCCATTTTTTATAAAGATGTATAGCCTTTTGATTATTTGAGATAACATCTAATTCAAGTCTAATTAAACCAAGATAGTTATCTGCCAGGTCAATCAGTACTCTTAACAACTGACCTCCAATGCCTCTATCCTGGTATGTATCATGGATAGCTAAAGCAATATCGCCATTATATCGTAATTTACCTGTTCCCCCTTCAAGACTCCCAATCCCCACGATATAATCGTTATATTCAGCCACCATCACATGGTGATCGGCACTCAAATTTTCTAAATATTGCTTTGTAAACTCTAATCTTTCAGATGGCATACTCATTGTATTTAACGTCACGGATGGCTGACGCCTAATTTCATTTATTGCCTGAGCATCTTCTGTTTTTACTGGACGAATTATCACTTGGTTCAAAAATATGTCTCTCCTTATTTTCTTCAGGAATTAACTTACAGTGATTTTTACTGTATCTCGTCTCTTTCCTATTGATTAAGCGTGGAACACCATTATAATGAACCATCATATACATTTTCTATTCATCATGATTAGACTAAATATACGAAATTTCACTTCTTTCATTTAGTTAAATACATTTTATTCCATTTATACCCCTGTTAACTCAAATATTTTTTTCACATTATCATTCCTCACTAAGTGATTTATTCTGCAATCGGCACATATCCTGTTTTTTCTATTAATGACTGGCCTTGTTCAGAAAGAATCCATTCCATAAACGAATCAATGTGTGGATGGTCACTTCTATTTGTAAGGGCATAAAATTCATTTGTTAATGGATATTGATCTTGTTGAATGGACTCTACATCCGGTTGTACGTCATTCACTTCCAAAAGTTTAATTCCATGATTTTCAACCATTTCGGTTGCAAAATATCGATAGGAAAAGCCAATAGCATGCGGTGATTGCGGTAATTTGAAGCTTTTTCTATTACCCCTCCCATGCCGCTGACACGTTGGTCAGTGGGCGGGTCTATAATCGTTTTACCATCCATCATTTTCTGCAGCCCAGTCTGGCTTCCACTGCCTTCCGGTCGTTGAAAAGCAAGGATTTCTTGGTCGCGTCCTCCTACTTCCTTCCAATTCGTAATCTCTCCAGAATAAATGTTCTGAAGTTCTTCTAGAGTTAAACTATACAACAGGATTACTTTCATTACAAAAAAGACGAATGCTTCTTTTCCGATTGGTATTTGGTCTATATCCGGTCCGAGCTTTGACTCTTGTTCTTCAGAAGGTGCGGCAGCAAAAATTATATCTACATTTAGATCGGCCAAGCGGTCATAAGCACGATTGGTTTTTGAAACAACCACTTCACTACGACCAAGATTATTTATGAGGATAGCTGTCTTCTGGATAAACGGCACGTACGAAGGCAGAGTAAACCGGATATAAAGCAGTAGCACCGTCTAATGTTGGCGGATTATCCATCATTTGAAAATCGGAGCGTTCTTTCAATTGAGCGATTTTGGTTTCTTCCTGATATGGTTCATATGCCGTTAAATCTACTTCGGCATTTTCTATTTCTATATGGTTCATATAAGCTTCATATCCACCATAACCTGCTAAAGGCACAACAAATAAGAGAAGAGATATAAGAATGCTAATGCCTTTTGATAAATGTCTGAACACTCCAGATATTAATAAATTTCCTATAATTAATATAACTCCTGCTATGATACCAACATATATGTAGCCGTTCTGAGAAGGGGCTAATAACGAAAAAACCAACGCTATAACTTATAAATCCAAAGCTAATAGTAAATGCAATCATACCAAAATCCGTTTTGCCACGATCTAACAATCCTTCCTATAGTAAGCAAAGAAGCTGTATGAACAAACTCCTTTATTTTTTCGTTTTGTTCATTTGTTTTTCTTAGCATAAAATAGTATCACTAAATTCCTCCAACTTCTTCTTATTTTCTTATTTTCTAATCACTACATACCAATTATTTTAAATTAAAAAGAGTAACACAATACTTTATCCCGTTAAAAAAGACGCTTTCCTTTCATTGGATAAGCGTCCGATTGTTGAAAACAGGTCTTTTGAGAAATTTATATAAGGGATGATTTTAGTGATTTTCTTCAGCTGCCATTGCATCTGCTTTTGTTTCATGAACAGTGCCGAATGGATGCTCAGGCGGCGCATAGATCGAATAAAGCTTAATTGGTTTATCTCCGGTATTGGTTATATTGTGCCATTTACCAGCAGGTACCATTATTGCATAATCATCATAAACGTCTTCTTCAAAATCTAATTGATCCTCCCTATCACCCATTTGAACTGTTCCTTGCCCCTCTTCAATACGTAAGAATTGATCAACATTGGGGTGAATTTCTAGACCGATGTCTTCTCCAACATCGATACTCATCAATGTTACTTGTAAATGGTTTCCTGTCCATAAGGCGGTACGAAACGTGTTGTTTTGCTTCGTCGCTTCCTCAATATTCACAACAAATGGTTCTGTTCCATAGTCTTTTAATTCGATGCCGCCTTGCTGATTAGACGATAAAGAATCAAATCGTTGAGCATGCTCTACTTCGTCATTACAAGCCCTCAAAAATACGTCTTGAAATGGTGTATGTTGAGTAAGTAAATAACCATTACGATATTCTTCATAATTTTTTAATTCTGTTTCATATGCCTTTTGTAATCCCTCTTCATACGTATTAAATGTAACTTTTTCGATCTCGTACACAGGCTGTGTTCCCGTAAGCTTGATATATAGATCCGTAAATTGTTCCAAATGAATTTTTTCATCTTCTAAAGTATGAAGAAGGTCATTTTTATGATTTTGATTAGGGGCAGAATCCGCTATCCGGCTATAAAAATCAATGGAACCAGCCTTTCTTTTTATTCCAGCAAGTATTGCTTCAAGTACGTGTTGATTGTTTCTTGACGTAAAATCCGGTTTATACACTGGGGTGATTACGTAATAAGGATACGGGTACATATTATAATACATCTTGCTCATCCCCTTCACAGTTTATATAAAATTAACTTATGCACTATGTTTAGGAAATGTACTCCGTTTGATGGTATATGAATTAAAGAAACCTGCCATTATTTCAAAAGTCTCTTTTATTTAAATTGTACATAACGAAAAACGCTAAAATAATTATGAACAGAATTAATAAAATAGAAAAGACGAAATCTAATATCCATTATGGGTAACCTCCTTTTTAGTGGAAGCAGCACTATCTCTTTGGTTTTCAGCTATTATTTTCAAATGCACGAACAAATAAAATTCCTGCAAGAATGTTAAGAATGACTTGAACTTCATTAACAAATATAAAATTTAACAAGAAAAAGTTGTTAGGTAACAGTAAAAGCCAATAGGGTACAGGAATAAAAATTATTAAAAGTAAAAGGATCACAAAACTGATATGTAACCAATTAACTGAAAGTTTCTTAGAAAACACCTTTATTAATCTTTTCGTTTCAATCAACATCCCAAAAATAAAATACAACATGCTCAAAATAATAGAATAAATTAATATCCATTTGACATTATAAAAATCAAGCATTTGTTCATATTTTGGAATAATTAGTGCTATAAGCATTAAGGTGATAATGCCACTAATAATAACTGTTAATAATTTTGTTCTTTTCAATAAAATACCTTTCATAATGCACTCCGTTATCAAAAGAAGATAGTGTAAGATAGTTTGTGTAAGTTCCTTGAGACAAAAAAGAGGTAGGGTATCCTCAGAATTAACGACCAAATCAACTCGAGAGGAGATGCCCTACCTATGTCTACTAGTATAGGACAAAATAATCTAGAAAATCAATTAGATCAAATGGTCCGCGAATTC